>JAYRNE010000368.1:0-11688 GCA_041912355.1 Chlamydiales bacterium | reverse complement strand
GTGGTCTATCTTTTGTACGTGGATTTTTGGCATCAAAAGTTCTATCAAAAAAGCCGTTAAAGCACATACCAGAAAAGCGCGCCGAGACAAAAGCAGAAAAAAGCAGCAGCCAAATAAGAGGGCGAAAAGTAGGGATATTGGGTTGCAGATAAGGCAACAATGCCGAGGCTGCAAGCCAAGTTACACCAAATAGCGTCTGCTTAATGAGGAGAAGTCTTTGTAATACGCCTAGGTTCATGGCAGTAATAGTAGCTGAATTCAGAAGTTCTGGGCAATCAACAAAAAAAGGATATCGTCCTTTAGGTCCTTTACTTTTTTTGTAGCGAATTATTTTCTATCTACTTATGGTGCGAATCAAACAATAAAGGTGGCCTATGAGCAATATAATGCCGGAATTTATGCACCCCTCTGACACAACACCAGCCCAACATGATGCCTGGAGGCTATTTCGCATTATGTCGGAATTTGTAGAAGGGTTCGAAACGCTTTCTTCTATCGGCCCATCAGTGTCGATATTTGGATCTGCACGCTTAAAACCCACAAGCCCCTATTACCAAATAGCTGTCGATGTTTCCTATAAGATAGCCAAAAAGGGCTTTAGCATTATTACAGGTGCAGGGCTAAGCCTTATGGAGGCAGCAAATCGTGGTGCTCAAAAAGCACAAGGGCGCTCCTGCGGCCTTGTTATAGACCTACCCTTTGAATCCGAGCCCAATGAATTTATCGATCCTAAGCTAAAGCTGCGCTTTCGCTACTTTTTTGTCCGCAAGGTGATGTTTGTGCGCTATGCACAGGGTTTTGTCTTTTTGCCAGGCGGCTACGGCACACTTGATGAGATGTTTGAAACACTAACGCTCATACAGACAAAAAAAATACAGCCTGTACCCATCTACTTGATAGGCACAACATTCTGGAATGGGCTTTTTGCCTGGGTTCGAGAAACGCTTCTTGCGCAAAAGTGCATAGATAAAAGTGACCTTGAGCTATTTACAATAACAGATGACCTTGACGAAGTAGCCTCAGGCCTTGAAAGGTCCTACCACGACCGCCTCAAGCTCAAAGAGCCTGAAATTTAAAAAGTACGTTATTGATTTTTGGAGTGCGGGGCAGGTATGCACCGCTTTGGGTTTATGCCGAATACTTTTACAGTAGTAAACCTTTTAGCAGTGGTGCTTTGCGGTTAGTGTGGCAAAGGACTTTGTAGAAATTGAAAGCGGTGCATTACTGCCCCGCACTCCAAAACGCTTCGCGTAAGCTCTTTTTTGGTCCTTTTCAATTGACCAATTAAGTGGTTTGCCGTTACATTTATAAGAAAAACAACCCTCACATTATGGACTCAAAAAATTTAATTCCCAAGCTCTTTGGGACCGACGGCATTCGCGGCCGGGCTAATTCTTTTCCGATGACAGTAGAAATGGCGCTTGCGCTTGGAAGGGCGGTGGGAAAGATCTTTCGCACACATCCTGGCAAGCATAGGGTTGTTATCGGCAAGGACACGCGCCTTTCCTGCTACATGTACGAAAATGCCCTTATTGCTGGCCTATGCTCTATGGGCGTAGATACCCTTATGCTTGGGCCTCTTCCAACACCTGCTGTTGCCTTTATCACAAGAGCCTATCGTGCAGATGCCGGCGTTGTCATCTCAGCTTCTCACAACCCCTTTTACGATAACGGCATTAAGTTTTTTTCTGCCGAAGGCTTTAAGCTGCCAGATTCTTGGGAGCGCCAGATGGAAGAGCTTGTGGCATTAGGCCCTCAGGGCTTTGAAGCCGATCTTCCAAAAGATCAGGAAATTGGCAAAAACGCACGTATTAACGACGCCGATGGGCGCTATATCGAGTTTGTAAAGGCTACCTTTCCTCGCAAGCTCTCACTCAAAAACCTAAAAATTGCCTTAGACTGTGCTAACGGGGCAGGCTATAAAGTGGCGCCCTTAGTATTTCGCGAGCTTGATGCAGAAGTTTTTGTCTCAGCAAATGGTCCAAATGGCCTTAACATTAACGAAGGCTGCGGAGCGTTGCATCCAGAGCTTGTGCAAAAGTCTGTAATCGACCACAGAGCCGACGTGGGAATCGCCCTAGATGGCGATGCAGACCGCGTTATCATGGTTGATGAAAACGCTCAGATTGTCGATGGCGATGCTATTTTGGCAATATGCGCGCGCGATCTTATTTCGCGTGGGGAGCTTCGCAACAAAAAGGTTGTTGCCACTGTTATGAGCAACTTGGGCTTTGTAGACGGCATGCAGCAGCTTGGCATAGAAGTTATCAAAAGCCAGGTGGGAGACCGCTATGTGATTCAGGAGATGCTATCACATGATGTAGCACTTGGCGGCGAGCCAAGTGGCCACATTATCTTTCTCGATCACAACACAACAGGTGATGGCCTTGTCTCAGCCCTACAGGTGCTTCGTATTATGATTGAAACAGGAAGCCGCCTTTCAGAGCTTGCTGCAGCCTTTAAACGCTATCCACAGATATGTCTGAATGTGCGCGTATCATCAAAGCCGCCTTTTGAGCGCATTGAAGGCCTTAAAGATGCCATCACTGAAATAGAGTCGAACCTTGGCGAAAGTGGCCGCGTGCTTGTTCGCTATAGCGGCACCGAAAACATCTGCCGCGTGATGGTAGAAGGGCCAAAGCGCAATGTCATTCAGCAGTATGCACATACCATCGCGGCTTGTGTGAAGAAACAAATTGGAACATGAAATCCGAGCCTGAAAGCGTGATCGATTTAAAGGACGAAAAGGACAAAAGGACCAAAGGGACCAAAAAGACCAAAAGGACAAAGGACATAAAGGACAACAAAAACCGTTCGCACTGTCCTTTAGGTCCTTTGTCCTTTTGGTCCTTTATGTCCTTTTGGTCCTTTATGTCCTTTTGGTCCTTTTGTCCTTTTGGTCCTTTCAGTGCTAGGGAGTGTATTGGAGGATAATTTATGTGTGGAATATACGCCTACTTAGGCCATCGTAACGGTGTAAAAATAGCGCTTGATGGCTTGAAGCGCATTGAGTATAGAGGCTATGATTCAGCGGGCCTTGGGGCCATTGTAGATGGCGAAATTGCCTGCTTTAAAGAAGTGGGTAAGATTTCCGGCTTAGAGCAGCAAATCGGTAACCTCTCATCTAACGCTGTTATTGCACACACAAGATGGGCAACGCATGGCAAAGTGACGCGCGAAAATGCCCACCCCCATCTTGACGATGCTGAGAGCGTGGCAGTAGTTCTTAACGGCATTATCGAAAACTTTCAGCCTCTTAAAGAGAAGCTTGAAGGTGAAGGCGTTGTCTTTCATTCTGAAACTGATGCAGAAGTTCTTCCACACCTTATTGCAAAGCTCTACGAGGGCGATCTTTTGCGTGCTGTTAGAGAGTCTTTGGTGCTTGTGCATGGCTCATATGCTATTGGCTGCATCCATAAAGACCATCCGGATGAGCTTATTGTGGCCGCAAATGGCTGCCCGCTCGTAATTGGCGTTGGGGCTCAAGAGACCTTTGTGGCATCCGATTCTAACGCCCTCATTCACCACACTCGCGAAGTGATCTACCTTGCCGATGGCGAACTTGCCAGAATTACTCCTGAAGGTGTTGAGATCTTTGATGCCTCTATGACACAGGTGTCTAAAAAGACAGAGCAGCTTTTACATAGCGTAGAGGAGGTTTCTAAGGGAACTTACGAGCACTACACATTAAAGGAAATATTTGAGCAACCTCAGACTATACGCAATGCAATGCTCTCTCGCTTTTTTGAAGAGTATGGCACTGTGGCACTTGACGGCCTAAACCTCTCGGTGAATGACCTTCTCTCTATGCAGCGCGTGCTCATTGTTGCTTGCGGCACCTCTTGGCATGCAGGCTACGTAGCAAGCTATATGCTTGAAGATTTAGCGCGCGTTCCTACGCAAGTTGAAGTTTCATCAGAGTTTCGCTATAAAAACCCTATCGTGCCAGATGGCACCTTTGTTATTGCCATAAGCCAGTCTGGTGAAACGGCAGATACCATCGCTGCCGTGCGAGAAATTAAAGCAAAAGGGGCAAAAGTGCTTGCTATCTGCAACGTGCAGGGCTCTACTCTTGCTCGAGAAGCTGATGGCTGCCTCTTTTTACGAGCAGGCCCTGAAATTGGTGTGTGCTCAACTAAGGCCTTTACAAGTCAGCTTATAGTACTTTCGCTCTTTACGCTGCTTATGGCTCGCATGCGCCATATGAGCAAGCTTGAGGGGCAAAGCTACCTACATGCTCTACAGAACTTGCCTCTTCAGGTACAGTCTGTCTTAGAATCTGCATCATTAATTGAAAAGATAGCCAAGAAATATAGTAAGTATACGGACTTTTTCTTCTTAGGCCGCCGCTATATGTTTCCAACAGCCTTAGAGGGCGCCCTTAAGCTTAAGGAAATTGCCTATGTAAATGCTAATGGCTACCCTGCAGGTGAGATGAAGCATGGCCCAATAGCCCTTATTAATGAAACCTGCCCTACCGTTGCCCTTTGTGCCGATAAGGTAACTTATGACAAGCTCATAAGCAACCTCATGGAAGCAAAGGCCCGCCATGGCAAGATCATTGCCATCGTCCACGAAGGTGCAAAAGGCATAGAGACAGTAGCCGATGATGTAATCTATGTTCCAGACACCTACGATGAATTTGCCCCCATCATCACAACCGTCGCCACCCAGCTTTTTGCCTACTACGTGGCAAAAGAGAGAGGCGCCGACATAGACAAGCCGAGAAATTTGGCGAAGTCCGTGACTGTCGAGTAAAATTTCGCTGTTTATTGCCCGAAGGGATTTGGGAGTGCGGTGCTAGTTTGCACCGCTCTCAATTTTGCCTAAGTATTTTGCGGCAATAGCTTACAAACAGGATATCGTTGAGGCTGCTTCAGCGCTTATCACGCAATTGACTTTGGCATAAATTGAGAGCGGTGCATAGCTGCCCCGCACTCCAGAGCCTTCGGCAAATGGCGAAACTCGAGGGCTTGGGCGTTTGCTCTAGGCTATTATATTAGAGGCCTTCAGCCTTAGGGGGTTATATATTATCTCCTTTTAGCTTTTTTTATAAACTAATTATTGCAAACAATTAAAATTAATATTATTAGGAAGGATAAGGCCATAATTAATTAATAATGCCTCTATTGTGGAGGGCTTTACTATGGAGATAGTCAAAACATCTTTTGAAGCTTGTGTCCATCACGTATGTGCCGCTATCGCAAAGAATACGGTACAGGGCTTTAGAGGAAGGAGTGTGGCATCACTTCTAACAGCGCCTTTAGCCCTAGTGGCAGGGCGGGTTGTGGCTGTAGCTGCTTCGGCTTTTTGGGTTGTTACCCAGACTGTTATGGTACTGCCCGATATTATTGGCCTTTCGACGAGTCTTGCCTCTTCAAGCCAGGCAGGTCTTACTGTTTCGTTTTTCAAAAAGTCGGCTACTGTTTATGGCCTCTATTTTAAGACTATGTCAGCTCAGCTTGCCTTAACGGCAGCATCATGCTTAGTTCCAGAGCTTACCCACTATAAATTAAAACTTCATAAGTCACTATATTCCTTACAGTTACAGACATTTATTCAGACGCTAAGCGACTTTCCCCATGTGGGCAAATATATTCGAAAGACATTTCCTTCTATCGATTCACTTGTCACCCTTTGCATGCGTTTAGGAATAAGTGATGCTGAGTGGAAAAGCGCCCTTATCGCCAATATAAAAGAAGAGTATAAAAATAACCCAATGGTTGGCTATCAGTATCTTACTACGCATACCGATCGCTTTCAGGAGATGTTTAAAAAAACAATTATATCACTTGCTGCTGTAAAGCTAGACGCTCTTCAAGCAAATGGCACCTTTCATCTCCACTTTGTGACTGGACTTGATCCTATCATCTGGGAAGCTTTTGCCGATCACCTACAAGATGCAACAAAATTGCGCCTCATAGAGCTTCTTAAAAAGGACATCGTTGACCTTGAGGTAAATAAAACCTTTCTCTTTCTTCATACGCTCTATACAAAAATGCATTTTCGCTCCCTTCGCTCCACACAGGTGCTTCGTAACCTCTTAGAGCATATGAAGAACGCAAGATCTGATCTTATAAAGCGTGGGGTATTTTCAGCAGAAGATATTGCGTCTCAGTATGGTCCCTCACATGATGCTGTAAATAAGCTTGGCCTCTTGCGCTTTTTTGAGCAGGCCACTATTACAGAGGGTGACAATCCCCAAATTACCTTTGGCAAGGCAGTACTTACTGAGGGGCACCACTTTTTCGGAAAGAAAGAGCGGTTTGTAGAGGTAAAGCGTATGGTTGACTTTACTAAAGAAGAGTCTGAAGCCATTGTTCAGCATATAATCGGTAATGAAAAGGTGGTACTCTCGCCCCTTGCTTTAGAGACCTATCGAATTTTGTGTGCCTTCTACGGTGAACTTGCAGTTCGAATGAATAACGACCATATCGAAGATAAAAGGCAAGTTCCTTGGGCTCAAGCCTTTATTGCAGACCTATTAGCAGTAGTTGACGAACTTATGGCTAAAAAGAAAAATAATGCCACAACAGCTGTCGACTGGCTTATGGAAAAAACCCCTACAGAAGCAGATATTGTGTTGCAGCATGAACTTTCTCTCTTACAAGCACGTCAAGCCGCTTCTCGCGCAGGCATTCCCTTACCCATACTGCAAGCAAGAATTGCCAGTTTGAGCCATACCCTTGCTGGTGCTGACCCTGAAGAAAAGCCTATTCTTGAAAGCCAAATCAGCGACCTTAAAAAAATCTTAGCAGCCCAAAAGCCCCCGCTTACACCTCAAGAGATGAAAAGGCTTTCTGAGCTTGCCCTACAGGTCGAAGCCTTAGAACAGGCTAAGCCAGTTACTGTAGCACTTATGATAGATTACCTACAGGCGAATAAACTGATCGACTCTGGGCTTCCTAATTGGTGGCAGCCCTACTTTTCCCAAGACCCTGCTCATGAAAAGTGCGCCCTCACCCGCCAAGGTGCCATAAAGCTCATTGCCCTTTTAGGGTATTAAATGGACCTAATCTATCGGTAAAAGGGCTTGAACGAATGTTGTGGGCTCAAAAAGGGTGTAGTCATCTATTTGCTCGCCAAGCGTTACGAACTTGATAGGTATTTTAAGAGCTTGGGTAATGGCAAAGGCTGTTCCGCCCTTTGCTGTGCCGTCAAGCTTTGTGAGGATGATTCCAGTAAGGGGAGTTGACTCGTTAAAGGCTTTTGCCTGCTCTACGCCGTTTTGGCCAACGGTGGCATCCATAACAAGCAGCGTCTCTTGCGGGGCATCAGGAACGTGTTTTGCCATGCTGCGGCGAATTTTTTCTAGCTCTTTCATAAGGTGGGTCTTATTTTCTAGGCGCCCTGCAGTATCTACAAGCAGCACATCATAGCCCTTTGCAACGGCTTTAGAAACGGCGTCAAAGGCAACAGCTGCTGGGTCACTTTTATAGTTGGCACTTACAATATCCACCCCAAGCCGTGTTGCCCATATGTTCAGCTGCTCCTGGGCACCGGCGCGGAAGGTGTCGCCACCGGCTAGTAGCACCTTTTTTCCCTCTTGCTGGAAGTGTTTTGCAAGCTTGGCAATAGAACTTGTTTTCCCGTTGCCATTTACACCGACGATGAGGATAACAAGTGGAGAGCCCTTGGCAGTTGTAGCAATTTTAGAGTCATACTGCGATAAAACCTTTGTAAGCTCCTCACGCAAAAAGGCAATAATTTCTTCTGATTTTGCCTCTGGATGGCTTGATGCGTATTTTTTTGTTTTTTCCACAAGGTCGTGGCTTATTGCCACGCCAAGGTCAGCTTCATAAAAAAGCTCTTCTAGCTCGTCGAGTACATTTTGGTCGATTTTACCTGAAAAGAGGCGGCTTAGTCGGTCTGCAAAGAAGGAGCGTGTCTTTTTTAGGGCGGACTTTAGGGCTTGATAGCTGTTTTTTAAAAATTGGAGTACCATATTATACCTGTAGCATTACACCTGTAAGCATTGTGCTTGCGTCTAAATTTGTTCAACAAGCATACATAGACTATAAACAACTGGCAAGAACTATGTACCTTCATGAATATCAAGCAAAGGAGCTTCTTTTAGAATATGGCTGCCCCATTGCTCCTTTTAAAGTAGCCCAAAGCATGCAAGAAGTGGAACACGCCCTTACACAAGGTCTTGTGGAGGCTGTTGTAAAAATTCAGGTGCATGCTGGCGGCAGGGGAAAAGCTGGTGGGGTAAAGCTTGCAAAAAGCCCCCAAGAGATCCGCGAGCATGCTAAAAATTTATTGGGCATGCGCCTTGTAAACATACAAACTGGCCCCGAAGGTGTTGTTGCTAAAAAAATACTTTTAGATACGCCCGTAGCGTTTACGCGCCAGTTTTACCTCGGTATTATAATAGATCGCAAAAATGGCGGCGTAAGCATTATCGCATCACCTGAAGGGGGAGTAGAGATAGAAGAAGTTGCCCAAAAGCACCCTGAGAAAATTTTTGTAGAAAGGGTGGCGCCATCTCGTAAGCTTTATCATTTTCAGCTTATGCGCCTTCTAAAAAACCTTGGCTGGACAACAGCTCTTCTTAAAGAGCAGGGCTCTCAGCTCATCCAGCAGCTTCTTACAGCTTTTTTTGAGCTTGATGCTACATTGCTAGAAATTAATCCTCTTGTTGAAACAGCTGATGGCTTAGTTGCCCTAGATGCAAAGCTTTCAATAGATGATAACGCCCTCTATCGCCACCCTCGCCTTGCAGCTATGTGGGATCCATTTCAGGCATCTAGTGCCGAAGTGAAGGCTCATGAACATGAGCTTTCTTATGTAGCCTTAGATGGCAACATCGGCTGTATTGTAAACGGTGCAGGCCTTGCCATGGCCACGATGGACCTTATACGCTTTTGGGGTGGTAAGCCTGCAAACTTTTTAGACGTTGGTGGCTCGGCCTCCATCGACAAGGTGGCAGAAGGGTTTAAGATTCTCTTTTATGACCCATCTGTAAAGGCGATTTTGGTGAATATCTTTGGCGGCATTATGAACTGCGAAATAATAGCGCAAGCGCTTATTAAGGCCCAAAAAGAGGTAGGCTATAAAGGGCATATTGTTCTTCGCATGGAAGGCACAAATGTAGAGTCTGCCAAGAAGATGCTGCAGGATGCTCATGTAGTAACAGAAGATAGTTTGGATGAAGCTGCGAAAAAAGTAGTTCACTTGGCAGGGGAATAACAAGATATGCATGATGGGACATTTTTAAGAGGGGCCAGGTGTTTTTATCCGAAACGTCTTGGAGGTAAACCGTCCGGGCACGGGCACGGGCACGAGTGCCTGAAGCTTCATGTGAAAAGGCGACGAGAATGGTACTTTTCTGTAAAAGCGTCTTGCACTCGTGCCCGAGCCCGAGCCCGTGCCCGAACGTTTACCTCCAATACAGCATGCGCAGCAGTATGTTCAAACTCTAAGGCGTCGTGCTTAATACCTAACTCATATGAGAGAAAAATATGGCTATACTAGTAAATAAAAATAGTAAGGTGATCTGCCAGGGCATTACTGGCAAGGCAGGAAGCTTTCATTCGCATGCCTGTTTAGAATATGGCACAAAGCTTGTTGGGGGAGTGACGCCCGGTAAGGGGGGGCAGTATTTTGAAAATAGCGTTCCCATTTTTGATACAGTGCATGAGGCAAAAGAAAAAACAGGCTGCGATGTCTCTATGATCTTTGTTCCTGCTCCCTATGCAGCAGATGCTATCTTGGAAGCAGAAGATGCTGGCATTCCTCTTATTGTATGCATCACAGAAGGTATTCCAGTTCACGATATGCTAGAGGTAAGGCGCGTGATAAAGAGAAGCCAAACATCGCGTTTAATAGGGCCAAACTGCCCCGGTGTTATCACGCCAGGAGAGTGCAAGGTAGGTATTATGCCAGGCTACATCCATAAAAAGGGCAATGTTGGTATAGTATCTCGCTCTGGTACTTTGACGTATGAAGCTGTCTGGCAGGTGACAAATTGTGGCTTAGGCCAGTCTAGCTGTGTTGGCATTGGGGGCGATCCTCTAAATGGCACAGACTTTATTGACTGCTTAGAGCTATTTGAAAATGACCCTGAAACTCATGCCATATTGATGATTGGCGAAATTGGCGGAGAGGCTGAAGAGATGGCAGCAGAGTGGATAAAGGCGCACGCTAAAAAGCCAATTGGAGCCTTTATTGCCGGAGTTACGGCGCCACCAGGCAAGCGCATGGGCCATGCTGGAGCCATTATCTCGCAAGGTAAGGGCGATGCGGAGTCAAAGATGCGGGCGCTAGAAAAGGCAGGCGTAAAAATTGCCAAAAACCCCGCCCTTATGGGTCAAACAATTCGTGATTTATGAAGAAAATTCCTGTAACTATTAGTCCCACATTTTGGATCTTAGCTTGCCTTATTGCATGGGTAAGTTCTGCAAGTTTAGGCCAGTTTGTAGCGTGGGTGGCTGTAGTTCTTACTTCAGTTCTTGTTCATGAATTTGGCCACGCCCTTTTTGCAACGCTTTGGGGCCAAAGTGTGCAGATAGTTCTCGGTCCGCTTGGCGGAACTACGATTTATGGGGGAGGCAAAAAAGCACTATCGAGGGTAAAGGAGTTTATCGTAGTACTTTCTGGGCCTACATTTGGGCTCATACTTGCTCTTATTTCATTTGCCTTTCTTAAGTTGCTTCATCCTATGAACATCGTGGGCTACTTTTTATACTGGCTTATGTTTGCTAACATTATCTGGAGCCTCTTTAACCTCTTGCCAGTTCATCCCTTTGATGGGGGAAAGCTTATGTCTATTATCTTTGAGGGGCTTTTTGGCCTGCAAGGCATGCGTGCTTCCTACCTGCTTAGCGGCATCTTTGCTGTAGTGCTGACGGCACTTTGCATGATAAAGGGCTATATTTTTGCAGGGGCACTTCTTTTACTTTGCGCGTTTGAAAGCTTTAAAAGCTTTAAAGATAGACGCTACTTCCTTACAACAGCGAGTGAAAAGAAGATCGAAGAGCTTGATGCCATAGAAAAGGAGTGGAACGAAAACCAGCCTGAGCTTGCTATAGAGCACCTTCAAGACTACATCAAAAAAGTAGATGAGGGTGAGGTGCACTCTCTCGCAGTTTTTCGACTTGCAGAATATCTCCACGCTACAGGCCAGGTGCAGCGCTCCTATGCTCTTTTACACGCCCATAAAAAGGAAGATGCCGACTCTTTAGAGCTTTTGCAGCTTCTTTGCTATAAGCAAAGTTTGTGGCAAGAGGGGCTTGAAGTAGGTACCAAGCTCTTTCGCGAGACACAGGGGCCATCTGCAGCTATTTTAAATGCCTTTTGTGCATCCCATCTTGGAGACGTTCAAGGTGCTCTTAACTGGCTAACCACCCTAAAAAAATCTCAAGCTGTCGACATGAAGGCCTTAGTAAACGCCCCAGATTTTGACGCTCTTCGCCAAGATCCTGCCTTTAGAGATTTTGTTTCACCGAAATAAAAAAGCTCTCTAGCAAGAATAGCAACTAAACGGCTGGGCGGTTAGTACGGTTGGTGTTTAGAGCGAAGCTCTCTGGAGTGCGGGGCAGCTATGCACCGCTCTTACATTTATGCACGTGCTTTTACGTTATTGAGGTTGTGGTTTACGGCGAAAATGAGAGCGGTGCATGACTGCCCGGCACGCGAGAGCCCTCGGCGAGTAGGCGGTTAGTACGGTTGGCATTTAGAGCGAAG
>JAYRNE010000367.1:0-15323 GCA_041912355.1 Chlamydiales bacterium | reverse complement strand
ATTGTTCCTGTCCAGTTCGTGTCTACATACCAATTCATCCCGAGGTCGGCTATATTACCCATATATGCGTATCTCCTCTATTATTTCCCGTTACCCTTATTATATCAAAAAAATATTATAATTTAAAGGGGCAAAAAAGAGTGACAGGGCGTCTAATGCTTAATTGCACTAGGGTACCAACCATCGTGCCCGGCGGTTTACCGGCGTACAGTTAAAGAGCCAAGGCCTTTATCCTTTATCCTTTATCTGTTTTTTGTTAGTCTTATTCCTTGATTAGGGTACTTTTATGACTAGTGATCACTTCCACGGAAAAAGTCCTCTGCAGCATATGGTAGAGGTGCAGGCAGAGGGAAAAATTTCCTCGGCAGAAGTTCATGGCGCAGAAACCCCAGGGTTTTTATTTGCGGCGCTTGATGCCGCTCGAGATATTGCTATAGCTCTTTTGCTTATCTCCTTAATACTTAGTTATTTTGAGTTTGTTCCGCCTCAGGCGTTTATCGTCCTTTTTGCCTTTAGCGCAGGCTTTATTGTGTGGAAAATAGGGCGTGCGGCGTGGCTTTCATGGTCGCGTCTTGAGCGGCTCCATAGGGTGATGGATGAGGAACGGCGTGAAATTGAACAGAATCGAGCCCAGGAGCGAGAAGAGCTTAAGGCGCTCTATAATGCCAAGGGCTTTCAGGGAAAGCTTTTAGACGAAGTTGTAGACGTATTAATGGCCGATGGCGACAGGGCCTTGCGAGTGATGCTCGAAGAGGAAATGGGCTTTCGCCTAGAAGAGAACGAGCACCCCCTTATTCAGGGCTTAGGAGCAGGTGCTGGCGCCCTAATTTCAGCCATAATCGTTCTTCTTGCAACGCTCTCATCAAGCCATATAGTGCAATTTCTTGCTGTTGCCCTTATTTTTGGTGTTAGCTGCTATATAACAGCAAAAAGGGAGCATAACAAGGTGATTCCAGCAGTAGTCTGGAATGCAGGACTTGCCCTCTTTGCCTATCTTATCGTCTTCTTTTGCATGCAGTACATTATATGACATCTCAAGCCAAAAAAATCCCAATTTCCAGAAGAAGAAATCGCGAATTTATCGTGCGCGACTTTTTTGAAATGGGTTTAGAAGAAAGTGCAAGCCCCTTTTTAACGCCGCTCGCCCGCAGAATAAGCCGCAATTTCCCTCTTAAAACTTCGATATTTGCTGCCATTTTACTTCTCATCAGCTACCTCCTTTCATTGCAGCCAGACTATTTTGCCTTTAGCTCTATGCTACTTGCGTCTGTTTTCCTTATCGTGGGAGTGCCTGCTCTCATTAACTCGATTGAAGATCTTGTGCTTAACAAAGACTGTAATATAGACGTTTTGATGACTCTTGCAGCCTTTAGCGCTATCTTTATGGGCTCTGGCTTTGAAGGGGCGCTTCTTCTCGTTCTTTTTGCCCTATCTGGTGCTATAGAAGATGCTGTAACCCTTAAAGCAAAAAATGCCCTTTTAGAGCTTCATAAGATTGTTCCGGTAAAGGCCTTTGTTCTTGAAGAGGGCGAAACTCGTGAGCGGGCAATACAGGATGTTGCAATAGATGCACAAGTACTTGTGAGATCTGGTGAAGTTGTGCCACTAGATGGCATTGTGGTAGATGGTGCATCACAGGTAAGCCTTGTGCACCTTACTGGTGAAAGTGTGCCCGTACGCAAGGTTGTAGGCGATGAAGTTCCATCAGGTGCTCGCGTTATTGATGGGTTTCTTACAGTAAAAGTTACTCACCTAAGTCAAGATTCTACAGTAAGTCGCATTGTGCAGCTTATTACGCAAGCACAAGGAGCAAAGCCAAAAATTGAGCGCTGGTTTGACAAGTTTAGCCGCGGCTATGCCCTTACGATAATCTTTTTATTCGTTCTTTTTGCCCTTACATTTCCCCTTATTTTTGGATTGGACTTTTTAGGAAGAGAGGGCTCTATTTATCGCTCTTTAGCCTTTTTGATTACAGCTTCACCATGTGCCCTTATACTAGCTGTCCCTATTGCCTATTTAAGTGCCCTTGGAGCGTGTGCTAAAAAGGGAATAGTGCTTAAAGGGGGAGTGGTGCTTGATGCACTCATGAAATGCTCTATTGTGGCTTTTGATAAAACGGGAACCCTTACTCTTGGCGAGCTCTCTTTAGATGATATTGTAGGGCCATTTGAAAAAACTGCTTTTTCAAAAGATGCTGTCTTGGCAATAGGAGCCTCTTTAGAACGAAATGCTGTGCACCCCATAGCTAAAGCTATTGTAAAGGCAAGCCAAGATAAGGGGCTTCAATTCCTCCCTGTTCGAGAGGTGCAGGTTATTCCTGGTTATGGCGTAGAAGGGGTGGTAGGCAATAGTCGCGCCTTTATAGGCGATATTTCTAAAAAGCTCTCCGAAGAGGAGGCCGTTGTCATTCAGGCCTATCAAAAAGAGGGTAAAATTGCCTGTGGTCTTTTAGTTGACGATGCTGTTTTCTTTCTTGTATTTTCCGATCAGCCACGCCCTGGCGTAAAGCGGATGCTTAGTGCGTTAAAAGAGCTTGGCAAAAAGCTCCTTATGCTTACAGGTGATCATCAAGAGAGCGCTAAAACTATTGCAACTCAAGTGGGCTTAGAAAACTTTGAAGCAGGCCTTAAGCCTGAAGACAAGCTTGCCCGCATCACAGAGCTTGCAGAATCTGAAGGCCTAGCTATGTGCGGCGACGGCATTAACGATGCTCCAGCCCTTGCTCGTTCGACAGTTGGCATATGCATGGGGCAGGTAGGAAGTGCAACTGCACGGGGCGCTGCCGATGTTATCTTGCTTCATGACAATATAGAGCTCCTAGACTGGCTCTTCAAAAAAGCTGAAAAAACCCGAAAAATCGTGGTGCAAAATCTCCTAATTGCCTTAGTAGCTATTGTTTGTGGAAGTATCCCTGCTTTAATGGGCCTTCTGCCTTTATGGCTTGCTGTTATTGTGCATGAGGGGGGTACTGTTCTAGTTGGCCTTAACGCCATTCGCCTCCTAAGAGATTAAAAGGGCCTAAAGGGGGCTGCCCTCTTCTTTAAAAATAACTTTTATAAAAATCACTTTCTTTGCATATTGCGGTTAACTACCGAAGGTAAAATATGACCGCTGATGCAGAAAGCTTTTTGGCCAAAGAAACCGAGCAGTTCCGTGCCTTATATGTCTGGCTAAAGGAGTCATTTTCTGAGGGCTTTTATAAAGAGATTACTCCTGACGCTCTCTTGTTAATCGCTCACAGCCTTGTGGGCTTTAAGCTGCAGGGCTATTTTAGCGCTATTAACTTTGCAGATTCGAGCATTTTGCTAAGCCGTAATGAGCCAGGAGCTGATTTAAAGATTTTTGAGCAGTATGAAGATCGGCTAATCCGCACCATGCATACCTTTGTTTCAAACAGGCCCCTTCCTGATGAAAAGCTGAAAGTGCGAGTATCCCTCTTGTCGTTTGGAGAGGGGGAGGTTACTATTGGAGAGCAAGCAAGAGACATTGTCACCCAGGCAAAAGAGAGTGACTACACTCAGTGTGAACTTTTTCGCCCAGCTGATTGGCAGGAGGGCTCTTCAGTTTCTTTACAGCTAAAGCTTGCTTGCCGAGAAGCTCCACAAACTGGATATGCCATAAACCTCTTAAAGACGCTTTTAGAGTGGAATATTGAGGTTGGGGCGCTCTATATTGCCTTCTTTGAAATGAACACGCTGCTCTATATGGAGGCGGAGCTTCAGGGTAAAGACAATAGGCCATGCTGGGAAGTGATTGACGTGCAGGAGCTAACAAAGGCCTTAGTATCTGTTCGCGACTTTGCAACTGTTGATCAGTTTACGGATGTTTTTGTTAGAGACGTCTTTGGAGATGGTGAAAACCTTCTTTTTCTTCGCAGCGTAAGCTGTTTTATACACCAGATTCTCGTTCATAAAGACCCCCATATGTACTCTCTTGAGAATGTTCAGGAGGCATTTTGCTACTGGCCAGAACTTGCAAAAAGCCTCTTTTCTCTCTTTTGCCTTCGCTCTGATCCTTATAAGAAAAACCTCGAAGATTATGCCCCATTGCGCAGCAAGCTTTTAGAGCTTATCGACAAGCAGGATACTGGCAAGGAAAATAACGATATTCGCCGCAAAATGTGCCTTAAGTATGGCGTGATGTTTGTTGACAGTATTCTCAAAACAAATTTCTTCGTAGTGAAAAAGGGCGCGGTATCATACCGGCTTGAATGCTCTTTTATGAAAGAGCTTGCTGACACCTTTCCGACAGTGCCTTTTGGAATATTTTACATGTTTAGCAGGGACTTTTTTGGTTTCCACATTCGCTTTCAAGATTTAAGTAGGGGCGGCTTGAGAACTGTTGCGATGAAGACCATGAGCCAAAGCATTGAAGAAGCTCCATTTACCTTTTTAGAGTGCTATGAGCTTGCACGTACACAAGAAAAGAAAAATAAAGATATCCCAGAAGGGGGTTCAAAGGCTGTTTGCTTTTTATATCCAGCTTCTACATCACTCTATCGTGCGCAGAGGCTTTTTGTTTCAAGTCTTTTGCAGATTGTTGCCTCCTTAGATGGGGAGATTGTCGACTACTATGGGCTTCCAGAATATCTCTACCTTGGTCCTGATGAAAATATGCACGATGCGATGATCGAATGGATTGCCTTATATGCCAAAAGTATTGGCTACCTGACAGGAAAGGCCTTTATCACAAGTAAACCGAGAATCGGCATCAACCACAAGCGCTATGGAGTTACCTCCTTTGGTGTTAACGTATGTATGAATGAAGCATTACACTATTTGGGCATCGACCCTACGCGCGAGCGATTTACTGTTAAGATGGTTGGCGGCCCTGATGGTGATGTGGCTGGAAATCAGATTGTGAACCTTGGTAAGTACTACCCAGAAACTGCCAAGCTTATTGCTTTGAGAGATGTTTCTGGGGTGATTTATGATCCTGAGGGGTTAGATCTACAGCTACTTCAGGAATTTTTTACGGAGACAAAGCCGATACGCCACTATCCTCCGGAAAAGCTTTCTGATGGGGGATTTTTATTGGATCTCAGAAGCGAAAAGAAAGAGGCTGTTCACATTGTAAAGGTGCTTAGCATGAAGAAGGTGGGTGAGCATCTTCGTGAAGAGTGGCTTTCGGGCAGTGAAGCTCAGGAAGTTGTGAGAAATTTTGTGCACAAGACTACGGCTGATGTCTTTATTCCAGCCGGGGGCCGCCCAGCAACGCTTAATCACTTTAACGCCCATGAGTTTTTGGATAGTGAAAAAAAGCCCACCGCAAAGACCATTATCGAGGGAGCAAACCTCTATTTAACACCAGAAGCTCGCGAGTACTTAGAAGAGCGTGGAACTATAATCATCAAAGATGTCTCTGCCAATAAAGGCGGGGTGATATGTTCCTCTTATGAGGTGCTTTCCAGCCTTTCGCTAACTGACGAGCAGTTTTTGGAGCATAAAGAGGCTATAGTTAAAGAGATTTTGCAAAAGATAGAAGAGTATGCACGGGAAGAGGTAAAGCTTGTCTTAGCAACCCACGCCTTAACGAAAGAGTACTGCAGTCGCATCTCAAGACGAGTTGCAGAACGGATAAACAAGTATAGCGCTGAAATTCGAGAGTATTTACACCCTATAGTGCTAGATGAAAAAAGCCCCTATATGAGCTGCTTTAGTGAGTTTTGCCTGCCTCTTTTAAATAAGCAATTTCCTGAAGCCTTAAAAACTTCCATTCCAGACGTCCATAAAAAAGCGATCATCGCCGCCTGGATTGCCTCCAAAGTTGTCTACTCTCGGGGCCTTGACTGGTCGCCATCGATAGTGGACGTGCTGCCCTTCCTCATTCAGGATCCGCAAATTGCATCGTGCATCATTCGCTAGATCTAAAGAGCTTTTTCCAGACTACCTTCTTATTTCTTGAAGATTAATGACGCTGATGATAGCGTCTAGTCGGCAAGCCAAATTTTTTATGGCGAGTTAATTCAATTTAACAAAAGGATTTTTATGTGGAAAAATAGTTTGCGTTATCTCGTAGGGCTTGGGTTTTTTGCCTTTACAAGTCTTTTTCAGATAACTTTAGATGCATCATCTTGTCGTTGTAATTATCTACCTCCGACCCCTAGCGGAAGGTGGCAATCGCTTACCAATCCGGGTGATTTTGGGGCTGATACGGAGAGTCCTGCTTGTGGCAATCAACTCTTGATGACAGATGGTAGCGTGATGGTATTTAATTTTAGCTTTCCAAACTTGGGGCAAGTGTGGAAGTTAGTGCCAGATGCCTTTGGAAGTTATGTAAATGGTACCTGGAAGCAGCTTGCATCTTTTCCTTATGGTTATGCTCCTTATGCATTTGCATCTGCTGTTCTACCTGATGGAAGGGTTATTGTAGAAGGTGGAGAGTATAATGGACCAACGTATGAGTTGAAATGGACAGATTTAGGTGCAATATATGATCCTGTCACAGATACCTGGACGCGAGTTACTCCTCCTCCATTTTTTAATGGCAGCATTGGTGATGCTCAGAGTGTTGTTTTGCCAAATGGTACTTTTATGGTGGCCAATGCTCTAAGCAAACAAGCAGCTTTATTAGATGCTAAAACACTTACTTGGACTGAAACTGGTACCAGCACAAAATGGGACGTTATGGATGAAGAGGGCTGGGTCCTTTTGCCTAATGGGAAGGTATTAACGATAGATGCAAATGGTATTAATGTTCCGAGCACAGTAATTACGACAGATCAAGAAGGTGTAGGGCCATTTCTTGGCATTTCGGCAAGTGGTCCTTTTACTAACAATGTAGCCCCTCAAGAGCCGATTGTTGGTCCTGCAGCGGTTGCGACTCCAGACAATGATGCTTGTACTCCTGTAGATGATCTTACCGGAAAAATTGGCATTTGCTTTAGAGGACCACGTTGTGCTAGCGGAACTATAGTTCCAAATATGGCAGCTGCGAACGCTATTGCTGTAATTGAAATTAGTGAAGTTGGTGTTCCGTCTCAAACTGGCGGTGCAAATGGTGTTCCATTTAGCTGCATGATCAGCACAAGTGATGGTGAAGCTCTTGTTGCAGCTTTAGAAACCTATCCTGAAATGGTTGTTACAATCACTCAAGCCCCCGCAACTATAATCGAAAACTACTCAGAGCTTTACTGCCCTAAAACAGGAACTTGGGGCACGGGCGGTATCACGATAGTGCCATTAGCTGATCCAGTATTTGATGAGCTTGGGCCAATGATTTTGCGTCCAGATGGAACTGTGTTCTGTGCAGGAAGCGTCCAGGGTAATAGTGCAATATATAATTCTCGCAAAGGTACATGGGCAGTTGGCCCTAAATTTCCTAGCGTCGTAGGAGAAGGTCAGCTTGGTTGTGCCGATGCTCCAGGTGCATTGTTGCCGAATGGAAACGTGCTTGTGGCGGCAGGTGTAGAATTTAATGCACCAATGCATATATTTGAATTTGATGGGTATAATTTAATTGAACAGCCTACAGTAAGTAGTGCTGCATTTTTAGGTGCAGACTTTTTCAATATGCTTGTTTTGCCAACAGGTCAGATAATGATGACAGATGGGTTTACAACGGATGTTGAAATTTACACTCCAGGTAATAGAAGCTATAAAGCCGAATGGGCACCAGTTGTTCATAAGGCTCCTGAGAGCGTTCGTGCTGGTAAAACCTATAAAATTCAAGGTGTACGCTTTAACGGCATGTCGCAAGCTCAAGGATATGGTGATGAAGACCAGGCGGCGACTAATTACCCACTAGTACGCATTACCAATAATAAAACTGGTCATGTGTTCTACTGCCGCACCCATGATCATAGTTATATGGGCGTTGCCTCAAAGAAAAAAGTGCATACGTACTTTGATGTTCCATATAACATTGAGTCTGGTAAAAGCACGCTAGAAGTGGTTGCTAACGGTATCCCTTCAAAGCCAGTGCATATTCACGTAAAGTAGTAAACCTTCCTACTTTTTAAAGGCCCACAGTAAAGGTATTGCTGTGGGTCTTTTAAGTCCTTCTCAATTTTGCAAAAGGTGTACATTAATGTGTCGGACAGCCAAGAGCTTTTTTTTCTTCGAGAATTTTTTGCTCTTGAGGCGCAATGCCTTGACCCACTTTTTGAATAGCTTGAGGCCGTGGTAATGGTCGTTGCTGAACTCGCTCTTGTTCTGGAAGGGAGATAAATAGCCCCTTTTTATTAGCAATTTGAGGGGGTATTGCCTCTAAGGGATTTTGCTCGAGCCAGAGGCGAGTGAGTTTTGACATCTGGCAAAGTTCGGGGGGTATAGTGCGTATCTTATTACGTGAAAAGTCAAGTTCAGTTATGTTTTGCAGTAAACTAATTGAAGGTGGAATTGATTCAATTTTATTCGTGTCAAGATGGAGCTGTTTAAGCTTTTGAAGCGCGCTAATACTTGTAGGTATTATAGAAAAGTTATTGCTTCGCATCACAAGAAGTTCAAGCATTGTTAAAGAGGTGATTGATTCAGGAAATTCTTGAAGGCAATTGTGGCCAAGATTAAGTCTTTTCAAATTTTTTAGTGAGCTGATTTCTTCAGGAAGAGAAGCGATATTATTATGTTCCAAGTAGAGGCCTTCAAGGCGGCCCCAAAACTCGGCAAGCTTTTCTGTAAAAAGAGTTTTTGGAAAACGGGTGATCATGCATTTTCTACAGTCAAGGCCATAACTTTTTTTGTTAACTTGAAAGGAAATAATTGCAAAATTGATGAGATCAAGTTCTTTTTCAGTGTCAGCAGATGCGGCTAAATTGTTAAATGCGTTCTCAGCAATCGCGTGCAATTTTTTCTTTGTTTGTAATTTGCCTAAAATTTTTTCTTGATTATCAAGTAAAAAGGCAACTTCTTTCTTATTGTTATAAGAACTACAAGTTAATTCAGTAAATTGATCGCTAAGTGCTTGCATAGTAAAGCATGATATCATTACATATCATATAAATGCAATTTCATTTTTTATTAGTGCTGGATATTGAATTGTCAATTTGAGGCTTTCTGTAAAGGGGAGTACCTTGAAAGAGCGCTTGCAGTTTTTTCTACAAGTAGAGCCTTTTGCAAAAATTGACGGGGGCTCGAGTTTTGCAAAAGGCTTATTTAGATCTATTTTTTGCCGGCAGCGTCTTTCACATAGGCAATAATGGCAGTGAGGATTGCTCCGCCACCAGCACCTGCTCCTAGATGTGATAGAATGGTTGTCCAGTCAACTGCAGCAAGAGCTCCAGCAACATCTGTGGGCGAGCCCGAAGCAATAGCATTAATTACACCCATTGCTTGCAAGATGTAGGTCGAGGCAGCGCCTCCTATAAGTCCTGAAATTGTGTTACCTAATACACCTAGGTTTTTGTCTTGTGTTGCAGGGCCGGCAACGTTGCCTCCCACTGCGCCACCAATTAACGAAGAAAGTACTGTTACGATATCCATGGTTACCTCATAAAGGGTTTTTCTGGCTTATAAAAAGATTGTCGCTTTTGCTGCAACAAAAAATCGATGGACAGGGTATGTAAATCCTGTGGAACTTTTTGCAAGTTCTTGCTAGCATCACCGCCCGGTTACTATAAAGGGGTCTTCTAAAGATGAAATCTGCAAAACGTACGAATTACCGCTGGATTGTGACGAGCCTGATTTTTTTTATAACGCTCGTTAACTATATCGACCGATCAGCAATTTCTTTTGTGATAGAACCGCTGAAAAAGGAGTTCGGTTTTACAGATACGCAATTTGGGATGATCCTTTCAGCCTTTGGCCTTGGCTATGTTTTGCTTACTACTTTGGGTGGCTACCTTGTTGATGTTTGGGGTACACGCGTTGTGTGGCCACTTGCGGCAATTGGCTGGTCGCTATGTGTAGCATGCCTAGGGCTTGCCTCAGGGTTTTGGGGCTTTATAGTGTTGCGCTTTTTATTAGGGATAACAGAAGGTCCCCATTTTCCTGCTATGGCTAGCTCCATCGGCAGCTGGCTTACTCCTAATGAGCGGGCAAGAGCTCTCTCTTTTGGCTTAGTTGCCATTCCCTTATCATCGTGCATTGGAGCACCTATTATCTCTTATCTTGTTGCCAACCATGGCTGGAAAGAGATGTTTTTTATGATTAGCGTTGTCGGCATTCTATGGGCTGGAATTTGGTACTGGCTCTTTACAAATAGCCCTCAAGATTCTCGCTTTGTAAACCAGGAAGAAAAAGACCATATTGCCACTAGCCTAGCTACTGAAAAAGCAAAGGAGGGTGCCAAAAAAGCTGTGGATGTTGACTGGCGCTTTATCTTAACGCATCCTGCGCTTGTTGCAAATAATATTGCCTATTTTGCTTTTGGCTATATGCTCTTTTTTGCAACGCTCTGGCTGCCTGGATATTTTTTGCACCAGCATGGGCTTAACCTTAAAAGTGTGGGGTGGTATTTGGCAATACCCTGGCTTGTAGGTGCAATTTTCATGAAAGCTGGCGGCGTAATATCTGATGTTCTCTATAAAAAAACAGGCTCAGGACGCATTGCAAGGGCGTATGTAATCTGGATTAGCCAGCTTCTTGCGGGCGCATGCTTTGTTCTTTTAGGCTATACCTACACGCTGGGAATGTCTCTTTTTTTCTTAAGCCTTGGCCTTGGCTTTGGGCTTATGGCGCAGCCTGCCTTTTTTAGCGTAAATATCGACATAGCAAAAGAGAGAGCAGGCTCATCCCAAGGGGTAAGTACGAGCTGTCTTTCACTTGCCGGAATTATTGCTCCAGCCCTTACAGGCTGGCTTATCGACAAAACAGGTGATTATCAAGCTGCCTTTTTGCTTCTTGCCGGAATCATGGGGATGGCAGTACTTACCGTAATTTTCTTTCACCATCCAGATCGCGAGTTTCAACCATCTAAAGGATGGAACTGGGGCCGAATGTTATCTCCAATCAAGCAGTAAGGGATGGCTTTTTTTGCAGTATAAGTAAAAAAAGTTTGACAATTTATTATTTTAATGATAAGATGTTATACCTAAATTGCTACATGGGGTGTTCAATATGAGTATTATCTGTTTTGGGGATAGTCTTACTTATGGCTGGCATGCGGATCCTGAGAGTGAGCCCACGCCATATAGTGCGGATTTAGCTCGCAGTCTGCAAGGTCAAAGGGTTGAAACCTACGGTATGCCCGGGGAAAAGACCGGCCATATGATTGATCGCCTCAAGGCCCTTCTTCAGAATGCCGAACCTAGGACGGTTATCATACTGGGCGGTACCAATGATATTGGTACACAAAGAACTGCGCAGGAAATCTATGGTAACTTGCAAGCACTTCATCAGATAGCGCTTGAAAAGGCCAAGAATAGTGTAGCAGTAGCAATTCCCTACCACGGGCTTGAAGAAGAGCAAGGCTGGCAGTTTATCGGTGAAAAACGTCGCGAAATTAACCTAAACCTCAAACAATTGGCTGATCATAATCCTCGCATACGCTATGTAAGTCTGGAAGCGCTTTCGCCAAAGGTTCAAACAGAAGGGGTGTGGGAAGATCGTGTTCACCTTACGGCACGAGGCAATCAAATTTTAGCTAGTCTTATAGCTCAAGAGGTGCGCTTTACTTTATAGGTTATTTTGAAACTTGGGATTTTTTCCAAAGATCCCTAAGTTCTGGCGTTACCTTGATAAAACTATCGAATTCCTGTTCTAAAATTCTAACGGGTGTGTTGCTCGTCTGCAGATGAAAGCCATTAGCTTCTAAGATATCACCCATCTTGTCTAGAGGTCGTGACCATATGCGTTTCAGATTTCTTCCGAAATTGTTAAAGACAGCGTCCATGGTGATGCTATGAAAAAGTGGGGAGAGGCCTGGCTGAGTTCGCTTGTTTAGAGCGCTAGATCGCACAACACTTGTAAGTGTTCGAAAGATAAACATGTGGCATTGGTCTTCTCCTTTTGGATCGATCCCCACCTGCATCAGCATCAAAGGATTTTTGTCTTTGTCCTGCAGCATGCTGTAGTAGAGCGTTGGAGCTCTATCTGCAATCCCTCTCTTATGGACATTAACGATATGAGATACGGGCTCTCCCATCTGGTGTAAGTGGAGCATTGCGTCCATGGGGTCGTCGAATTTTTCGACTAGGTTGTGGATATAGTGTGCAAGGCCCTCTATAGTCTCTTTATTCACTGGGACATCTGCAAGGTCTAGAATCGATATAAGGGTCTTGTCGCTACATTTTCCTTGAGCTGAGAGTTCTCTATAAATGTTTCTAAACTCTTCGCCTAGTGCAGCTTCGCGTTCTATGAGAGAGTCTATCTCTTTGCGAGTGGAGGCATTGTATTGTACGAGTTGATAGTGCAATTCGGGGGTAATATCGATTGAGACTAATGGGGGTCCGGTTACTGGTGATTTTTCAGCTCCCCTGGAAGATTCTAGAGGCTTATTTTCGCCGCTTGTAGAAAGACTGGGGAGGTTTTCCATGCTCTTGAAGAGCTTTTTTGCGACCTGGACAGTTTTAGGATTTGTGCCTACTTTGTTGTTCTCATTCTGTTCTTCAGCTTTATCAACACGAGGACTTGAGTCCTGATTTAGTGGCAGGCTGTAACTGCTATCAGGAGGAAAATTGCTAACGTCCATAACTCTCACTCACTTTTTGTTCCAAACTTCCCAACTTAATATTAGTATATATTTTAATTATAAAACAAGGTTTTTATGTATTAGGGAAGTCGACTGCCTTAACTTGACGTAAAAGAGAAAAGTATTCTACAGTCAGGGTGCGAAACCAACCCGGAGAATTTTTTATGGTCAAAACAAGACCCACTTTAACCCTTTTAGCTATCCTTTTAGGTGCTTTATGCCTCGAGATGCCGCATATGTCTGCACGCGAGAATGAGCAAAAATTGCTTCATAAAATCAGCAATAGAGTAAAGCGGAATTTAGAAGTAGACGAAGAAATTCTTCATGCAGTCAAACGCAAAAAGTGCTGCAAGCCTTCACCCATCACAAAAGCGGGATACATCACACAATCCGGCGAGTACTGCCTGAACAATGATATCTTTGGCACCATCATTATCCAGGCAAATGATGTAACTCTTGATCTTAACAGCCACAAAATTGATGCCAGTGGTGCAGACTTTGCTATCTTGGCGCAAGGAATAACGGGCCTTACTATCAAAGATGGTAGCATTATAAATTCTCATGCGGCAGGTATTAATATCGTTGCCTGCGAAGAGGTTGAAGTTACAGCCATTACATTTAGACAAAATAGTGAAACTTCGTTGAATATCCAGGCTGCATATGTCGCCGCGGCACCAGATTTTACGGTGACAATGCCAAGTCAGGGCATTTGGGTTTCAGAATGTGATATAAGCCAGGGCAACCGCGCAATTGTTGTCACGGGCTCTAATGAAGTACAAATTGAAAAGAGCTATGTGTACGAAAACGTCAATACAACGCCTAACGCAGTAGTAGATATTGAATTTTGTAATGACGTTCTTTTAGAGGAGCTTTTTGTAAATAATAACGTTAAGAATGTAACGGTTCCAGCTACAGGCAATTTTCCGGCATTCTCCCAAGGGATGGGCCCTTTTGGTTTTGCAGGACTTGAGGTAAACGTATTACTTGTGGCAGCTTCTACCAACGTAGAGATAAAAAATTGTACGACGAATGGAAATACATCGCCGTTAAATGGTGCTATCCTCAGGCCTATGAATGGACTTGGAGCCTATGGGTTTGTTATTGACTTGAATACAGTCCAACTTTTCTTCCCGCTTCCATCGGATAATCTCGTTATAGAGGGCCATCAAGCAAATGGTAACACAAATACCACAGGTTCATTAATAGGAGCAGCTCTTTACCTTGTGCCTAATCCTGTTATTTCTAATTCTCAAACAAATGACAATGTAACGACAGAGGCTCAAAATGGTATTGGTCAGTTTGGCACGCAGGATTTTTTAGCTGGCCTAGTTCTCATAGCTCCTGGGGCGCACGTTAAAAACCATCAAGCAAATAGTAATATTTCCTTTGGGTCTGAGACATTCGGGATCCTTTCTACACATTTTGCAGGCGTAAGATCGGATGGTCTTATGGTTGAAGATTCGATGATGAATTTCAATGGTGATATCGATGGCTCAACAACGGCAGGCGGCCTTGTTCTTACGGTCGGATTTCAAGTAACGCCATCTAGCGGTGTTATTGTAAAAAATTGCCAGGCTAATGGTAATAGAGCCCATAGCTCTGTTCATGGCATGTTTTCTCAGTTTAATGATGCATTGTTTGAAGAATGCCAAGCGAATGATAATAGCTGCTTTGGCGCTCCAGATCCTGCAAATAATGCTGCATTTGGAGGTGCCTCTGGGATAGAAATTGTAACAGCTTCTAACTGCACAATACGTTCCTCTGAATTTTCAAATAACAAAACGATAAATAACACTGCAGCAGGAATTAACGCGCAAGGTCTTGTGCCTTTAGTTCCGGGTGCGCAGCCAATTTTAGATATTTTTGGGCCAATAAACCTAGTCATCCAAGATTGCGTCACAAATGGTAATACTTCGACAAATGGATTTGGGTTTGGGATTCACCTAGATAAGGGCGTCTTAACATCTCAAGTAGTAGACAGTACTGCAATTTCAAATCAGGTTGGCTTTAGTGATAATGTATCGGCTACGATGACTGCATCGATTGCTCCAGGTGGGCCAGTTTCTGTAACTGGTTCCATTGTACCTAACGCCTCCTTTACAGGGGGTATACTAACGGTGACAGTAACGTCAGGTGATCTTTTCGCAGGTCAGACGCTTTCTGGCGGTGGGGTAGTTCCTGGCACGACTATTACTAGCTTTATTTCTGGAACTCCAGGCGGAGTAGGGGTGTATGGGGTTACCATTCCACAAATTGCAGCAGGGCCATTTACGGCTACTACCTCAAGCGGTGTATTGCATGTAACTTCTGTTACGACAGGGGACCTTTTTGTTGGGCAGGTTATTACAGGAAGCTCAGTTGCAGCCGGAACCACCATTATCGGATACATAACAGGTAATGGCGGCACAGGGGACTATGTAGTAAGTATTTCGCAAACAGTGCCAAGCGAGTCAATGGCAGCAACTGCGCCAAAAAATTCGTTTTTTGGAAATCGCGCAGAAAATAACAGCACCCTAGCCTATTCAAGTGAAATCCCACAGGGGCCAACTTCAAACGTTGTTACCTTTACAAAATCAACGGCTGCTTTTTCTGGTCCGGGTGTAACCCCACCAAATCGCTGGTCGAATATACAAATAGTGCCGTAAGCACACTTTGGGAGAGACCCACATACGTTGGGTCTTTTTTTTCAGGCCGATTTATCGGCCCTTCGGGTTTGTACCTTTACCGCCCGAAGGGATTTGGGAGTGCGGGGCAGT
>JAYRNE010000366.1:0-4927 GCA_041912355.1 Chlamydiales bacterium | reverse complement strand
TGAAGAAAAGCTAATGAACCTGCATGAGCGCTTTTTAGAAGTTGAGGTCGATAAAATTGAAGAGGAAAATGTTGGCAAACTTGAAGCGCTTGCAACACGCCTTGAAACTATCCGTAACCACCTTATCGACACACTAAAAGAAGAGTCACCCGAAGATGAAAGGATTGAAGAGCTAGAAAGAATACACTTTCCTCACGTAAAAGCTCTTGCTACCTTTAAAAGGGAATTTAGCGAAACTGCCGAAAAAAATATTCCTTATATTAACGTAAAAGAGACCCTTCTTAGTTTAGTGGAGAAAAGAAAAAAAGAGGTAGGCGCTCTTACTGTAGAAGTTGAAGAGCTAGTTGATACAACCGTAAAGGACCTTACAAAAAAAAGCCTTGAAAGGGCAATACAAGAGACCCGAGAGGGACTACGCCAAATAGAACAAAAGATCGCTGAACTACGAGATCAAGAAAGCCCTGATCCCCAGGAGCGAAATGCCTTACATAGCGCCCTTGCAGCCACAAATCACGCGATCACGCTGCTTATAAATCATGTACGTCATGATATGGTTTTTACTAAAAAGGAACGCACAGAGACAATAAGCGCTCTAGAAAAGATAGCTGAAGAGATAAGAAACCAAGACGCCAAACTTCCCGAAATAAAAAGAGCTAGCACACCGCCACCTAAAATACCTACAAGCCACAAATTTAGCGTGGCAAGTGCTGCAAATGCCCTTGCTATACCTATAATTACCGAAGTAGCCCTCTCTGCGATACATGAAGGCACTGTCGATGTGCCAACTGTTGCACTTCGCGCCCTCTCACCCTTTGCAGCAGCTTTTGCAACCCATGAAATATGCAAAATGCTACCTCCAAAACTTGCCTCTTATACCAGTTGGATTTTACAGCCAATTACTCAAGCGATGATGCACATCTACGGTGTGCCCTATGTGCGGGGAGCAATGGCATATCCTGTGTCAACACAACCAGAATTTGTGCCTTATGAAATGGCAACAAGAACCCAAACAAATACCACTGTCCCTGAGCTTACCCCTTACGTCCAACCAGTCGAGGCTGTAAACCCTCAGACAGCCGTTTTTACAAATTTCACAGATTTTCGGCCTCAGGACATACCCGCTCAAGCAGTAGAGCCCACTAACGAGCCTATTCTCCGACCACCCCTTGTAGTTCCAGAACAAAATGTAACGGCTATACCTACTTACCCAAAAGCCCGAGTTGCCGCGGAAGAAAGAGAAGTGGCCACCCCAACAATAAGCCCACCACCACAGACAGCTCCCGCACAAGAGGCCGCCCAAACTGTAAGCCCACTACCAAAAACAGCACCCCCACAAGAGGCTAGAGGCATGTGGGGATGGACAGCAGAAAAAATAGCCCGGTTTTGGCAGGGCTTTGCTGGAACTCCTCGAGAAGGGGCATGGGAAGAATTACTAAACGAAATTAAATAGGGGTAAATAACTATGGATGTTCAACCTACAGTATCATCTCCAGGTGAAGGCATAGCCCTTCCCCCAGAAAAAAATAAAGAGTACAAGCGCTGTGTACAGCAGCTTTCAACTATTATTTCTGCAATAGGAGAAAAGGGCAAGGTCACCTCTACATCCAAAACCCAATTCACAAAATGTAAAAAGCTAGCTAAGACAAGTGGCTTTAACGAACTTGCCGAGACTATAGATACCCTACATAAAAAGTACCTCAACATTCGCGCTGAGGATGTAAAGCCCACTGCTGCAAAAGACCTTAAGGAAGTAGAGGCTCTTATTGAAGAAAAGCAAGGTGTAAAGCGAGAACGAGAGGCCGAAGAGGCACCCGCTGCCAGTGTCTTTATGACCTTTAGAAGATATGTACGAGCCCCAAGGCTCCGTTCAGCCCTTGCAGCCACACCTTTAGCCGTCTTACATAACATCAATAGACTTGCTGATGCCGCTTTGAGCGGTGATGCCTTTCAGATAGCAGGCGCCGTCACTCGCGTTGGCCTTGAAGCAATTGCTGGAGGCCGCGCCCTAGACCTCGCAGTAGATAAAGCCTCATCTTTAAAGCGCCATCGCGTAAGCCAAGAGGGAGAATAAAGCGAAATTCCCCTACCGTTTTGATAGTATTTGCAGTACTCTTAAAGCCAAAATGCGAGAAAGCCCATGGAAGTACAGCCTATCATTGAAGTAGTGCCCTATGACCCAAATTGGCCAAGGGCTTTTGAGGAAGAGGCCAAAAAGCTTGAAGGCATCCTTGGGCCCCACTCTGTAAAGATTTATCACATTGGCTCAACAGCTGTTCCTGGGCTTTCTGCTAAGCCTATTATCGATATTATGGTTGTGGTGAAGGATATACTAGAAGTAGATGAGCTTATCGAGCAGTTTGAAGAGCTTGGCTATGAGGCCAAGGGAGAATATGGCATGCCCTTTCGAAGGTACTTTCAGAAGGGAGAGCAAAAGCGCACCCACCACATACACATCTTTGAAGAGGGTAGCGGCGAAGTCGAGCGCCACCTCCATTTTCGAGACTACCTCCGCACAAGCTCTGAAGCCCTGACAGAATATGAGTCCCTCAAGCTCTTTTTAGCCAAAGAGCACTCCCAAAATAGAAATGCCTACACAGAAGGCAAAGAAGCCTTTGTTAAGCAAATCGACAAAAAGTATGCCACAAAAAAACTTCGGCTCATATGTGCCCTCACACAATCTGAGTGGGATGCAGTAGATGCATTTCGAAAAAAAGCTACGGCTAAAGATATCCTCAACAAAGACTCCCACACCCACATCCTCCTCTTTCAAGGCATAAATCCTATTGGCTATGCTGACATTGCCTTTGCATCTACAGACATTGCCTTGCTAGCTCTTTTCTACATGGAAGCCGGCTATGAACCCTACCGCGATGAATTTATGAGCATGCTCAACCGCTGGATTCACCATAAGGGAAGGTATATTCCAGGATAAAGACAGGAAAAATAAATTTGGCCGGCCTGCACGTCCACAGATATTTGTGAAAACGCTATAGCCTCAGTAAGGATAAAAAAATCTGCAGATGTCAACTTGTGTGGCAATTCTCAACGATAATAACGATATGAACGATAAAAGACAGGTAAGCTTCGCCCTACACATCCTAAGCAGGGCGAAGCTTACCTGTCTTTTATCGTTCATATCGTTATATCGTTATTATCGTTGGAGAGTAGCTCGGGACCGTTTCAAATTGAGAATTGTTTGGGTAGAGATTGCCTCCTTTACGGAAATTGCCTTGCCGTGCTATACTACAAATTGTGGTAAATCACGACAAATTGTAGTCTATTTATGAAACCAGGATCGTTAGATAAAATATTTCCAAGTAGTGCCTTCGTGGATGTGCTCCTGTTTTTTATGCTCCATCCTCAAGAGGAAACCTATCTTGCTCGCATAGTCCGTGCCACCGGCAAGTTACTTGTCCAGGTACAGCGCTCCATTAAACGACTTGAAGAATCCGGCCTTGTAAGAAAAATTATGCGAGGCAACAAAGCCTACTACCAGACAAATGCTTCTCACACGGCATTCAAAGACCTCAAGCAGATGGCTATAAAAACCATTATCTTTAGCTCAAAATTTGAGAAAGAGCTCAATCAAATAAAAGATAAAATCACCTATGGATTTATCTTTGGATCTACAGCAGCAAACCGCGACACTCCCGAGAGCGACATAGACCTATTCCTGATCGGCAACATATCGTATGAAAAGGCAGGCCTCCTTACAATTCCACTAAGCCTTGAATTTGGAAGACCTATTAATACTATTATCTATCCCCTAAAAGACTTTACGCGTAAACTTAACGACAAACAAACCTTTATTACTGAAGTTATAAGCAAGCCCAAAATCTGGTTATTCGGTGACGAGCATGAATTTGAGAAAATTTGTAGATGACAACAAAATATGCCCTCACACTGCAACTAGACAGGAAATTGAACACCTTTTACAGATTGTCGATCGTGACCTAAAAGATGCAAGTGTTATCTCGATTTCTGCTGATCGCCGACATGCAACAGCCTATAATGCTGCCTTACAGCTAGCTACTATCGTCCTTCACGCCTCTGGATACCGAGCGATTTCTAAAATAGGACATCACTGGATCACTATAATGCTAATTCCTGAGTTCATGGGAAACGACCAACGTGCCAGGCAGCGCATATTCAACGATGCAAGAGAGAAACGAAATATCACGGACTATGACTACGCAGGTCACATCTCAGAAGAAGAGGTAGAAACTCTCCTTAAAGAAGTGAAAAAATTCAAGACCGACGTTTTGAGCTGGTTAAAAAAACAGCACCCCAAACTTAGGGCCGTATGATTGAAAAACTAAGAAGCTGGTTTTTGGCAAATCGTAGGGACTTTCCCTGGAGGATGAGTCCTACCCCCTACGAGGTGTGGATTTCTGAGGTGATGCTGCAGCAAACTCAAAGCTCTCGGGTTATCGATTTTTATAAGCGGTGGATGGGGCGGTTTCCTACAGTACATGCTTTAGCAAAGGCGGACCTTGCTGAGGTGCTAAAAATCTGGGAAGGGCTTGGCTACTATTCAAGAGCACGCTCGCTTCATGCAGCTGCCAGCGATATTGTGTCGCGCTTTGACGGTGAAATACCACAAGATCGTGAAAGCCTTTTTTCCATAAAGGGCTTGGGGCCCTACACAGTAGGGGCAATACGTGCCTTTGGCTTTCACCAGAAAGAGGCTGCCGTTGATGCCAATGTTGTGCGAGTTCTATCGCGTCTCTACGCCCTTGATGATGACATTTCTAAAGCTAAAACAGTTGAGAAATTTCGGGTAATTGCCCAAGAGTTACTCCCTGATAGTGAGCCTCACGTAATTGCTGAGGCGTTAATTGAGCTAGGAGCAAGTGTTTGCAAAAAGAGGCCCGATTGTGTGATGTGCCCCCTCAAAGATAGCTGCAGAGCCTATAAAGCTGGCTCT
>JAYRNE010000365.1:0-3700 GCA_041912355.1 Chlamydiales bacterium | reverse complement strand
TTTGTCATAAACTGCGTCTTTATCTTTGGCCTTGGCTTTTCGGCAATTAGCGTAGCACTTGCGACAAGCATCTCCTCCTGGGTAAACATTCTCTATCTCTATAGATGCCTTAAGACGCATTATGATGAGGTAATAAGTGCTGATGGAGTAGTGCAGGTTACAAAGGTCGTCATAGTAAGCTTTGCATGCGCGCTACTGGCACTTCTTTTTCAGGCCTACTTTTATCAAATGCCGCAGCTTTTTCACTGCTTTACTGTAAATACGCTTCCTGCACACTTTATCGATCAGGTCCTCTACCTTGCCATTCCAGGGCTCTTTTATATAGGGCTTCTCCTCGTTGGAGCATGGATAGTTAAGGCCAAAGATTTACTTGTACTTTTTAGAATAAGGGTCTCATGAAACACTTTACTGCACAGGCTCCAGCAAAAATTATCCTCACAGGCGAGCATGCTGTAGTCTATGACCAACCCGCCATTGTCACAGCAGTAAACCGCTTTGCCTACGCTGAAATAGTGCCAGGAGCATCTACTGACATATGCCTCTCTTTAAACGACCTTAAACACAAGGCATCTACCACCCTTCGCGCCCTTCGCATCATGAAGGAGCGTTTGTTAGAAAGCTACCGTCTATGCCTTAAAGGGCAGCTTTCTATTCGAGATGTACTCCAAAAGCCATCTGAGCTTTTTCAGTTTGCCCTCATTTCGCTTATCGACACCTTCCAGATGGAAATCCAAAAGGGTTTTCACATAAACTTACGATCAGACATTCCTATTGGCTGCGGTATGGGATCATCTGCAGCTACTGTCGTTTCTGTCATTCGAGCTCTTAGCTCTTTTTTAGGACTTGAGCTAAAGCCTGAGTGGCTTCACAAGCTAAGTATGGAAGCAGAAAGGCTGCAGCATGGCTATGCTAGCGGTGTCGATTCTTATGTATCGCTTAATGGCGGCTGCGTCCGCTTCCAACAAGGCAAGGCAATACCCCTTGATATCAACAACCTCTCGCTATACATCGTAAACACCGGAAAGCCCAAAACTACAACTGGCGAGTGTGTGATGCAGGTAGCATCGAAATTTAGAGAAAGTAGCATCTGGAATGAGTTTGGAGGCTTAGCGCGAGAAATCGAAAAAGCCTTAACATCCGAAAATCAGTATCAATTAAAAGAGCTTATTCGCCAAAACCACCTTCTTCTTGTCCGCCTTGGAGTTGTTCCAGAAAGGGTACAGGCCTTTATTGGCGAAGTTGTAGCAAATGGCGGCGCAGGCAAAATATGCGGAGCAGGTGCTATTTCTGGCGATACGAGCGGCGTTTTACTTGTTATTGCTGACGCACCACCAAACGATATTGCTAACAAATATGGCTACACTCTTATTGAAGCTGAGGGAGAAAAAGTTGGCGCGAAAGTTATTGTGTAGTGCCCCGGGAAGCCTCATGCTCATGGGTGAGCATGCGGTGCTGCAAGGAAAGATGGCCATTTCTTGCGCTGTAAATAAGCGCATCAAAGTTACCTATACCAAACGAGATGATGATGAGGTTATCATCAACTCTAACTTGGGAAGCTACTCATCAAATATAAAAAATCTTCAGCAAGATCCTCGCTTTCGCTTTGTCCTTGCCTGCTTAGAATACGCAAAAAGCGGCCTTGAGCTTACTATAGAGTCTGAATTTTCACACGAAGTGGGCTTGGGCTCATCGGCTGCTGTTGTTGTAGCTACCCTTGGCTGCCTCCTAGAAAAAAGTGATCTCTTTGAAGAGTCTGTTCGAATAGTACGTGGAGTGCAAGGCATAGCATCGGGCGCTGATGTAGCAGCATCGGTGCATGGCGGCATTGTCTTTTATCGCATGCAAGAAAGGGTAGAAAATCTCGCAACTACCCTCCCCCTAACGCTCATATACTCAGGAAGTAAGCTTGCGACTAAAGAAGTGATAAAGCGTGTCCAAGAAAGTAAAACATTGCATCCAGAGCTTTTTGATGCCATCTTCAACGCTCAAGATAGGGCTGCCCAAGAGGCTAAGAAGGCAATAGAAAAAATGGACTATGAAGCACTCGGAAGACTTTTTAACGTCCATCACGGCCTCCAAGAGGCTCTTGGCACATGTAATTATGCTCTTAGTGACATCGTACACACGCTTCGGGAGCATCCTAACATCTATGGAGCCAAAATTTCAGGCTCCGGCCTTGGAGACTGTGCGATAGGGCTCGGTAGAGCTGACATAACCTCTAAGTACGAGCAAATTCCAGTAGAAGTATCCACAACAGGAGTTCAGTTTCTGTGATTACGAAAAAAACCGTTGTAGAACACCTTGTAGGAAAGAATTTACAGCCTATAAAAGAAGAAGCCGTGGCCTTTGCCCCCGCCAATATTGCCCTCATCAAATACTGGGGAAAGCGTAATAGCGAACTAAACTTGCCACTAACAAATAGCCTTTCTATTGCTCTTAATAAAGGCACGCATACAAAAATCACTGTGCAAAAAAACCACGACAGCGTCTACCTTAACGGCATAGAATGCAGCCTGAATGAGAGCTTTTCAAAACGCCTTATTGCCTTTATAGACCTTTTTAGAACACCTGGCACCTATTTTAGAATTGAGACTGTAAATGAAATTCCAACAGCAGCAGGCTTTGCCTCCTCTTCATCAGGTTTTGCAGCCCTCACACTTGCCCTACATACTCTCTATAACTGGAAAGTATCCCCAAAAGAGCTTTCAGCACTTGCACGTCTTGGCAGCGGTAGCGCCTCGCGCTCTATTTACCAAAGAGGATTTGTCGAGTGGAAAAAAGGAAGCCGTGAAGATGGCCTAGATAGCGTCAGCGTCCCCCTAAAAGCTAGATGGCCCGAGCTTCAGATAGGCTACAATATTATATCGGATAAGCAAAAGCCTATAGACTCGCGATCTGCCATGCAGCAAACCATAGAGACTTCGACGCTCTATAACGCTGGCTGGAAAAAGCAGGTAGCTTGTGATCTAAAGTGCATAAAAGAAGCCATTAGGACCCAGAACTTTACCCTCCTTGGCGAAACTTGCGAACGTAATGCCCTTGTCATGCATGCGACAATGCTAGGCGCAAGTCCCCCAATACTCTACTGGCAGCCTGAAACCGTTCTTATCATGCATAAAATCTGGCAGCTACGAAAAGAGGGTCTTAGACTTTATTTTACCATGGACGCCGGCCCAAACATAAAGATGCTCTATCTCTTAGAAGATCAAGAGGCCATTGAAACCGCAGGCATTAAGCTCTATAAATAATTTACAGAAATCCACGCTCTCTTTACAGTACGCCTAAGATCAACGAATGAAAAATAAGGTGTTCTTATGTACGCACTCAAGCACGCTCTTCTACTTATACTTACAGGCGCACTTTTCATAGAAAGCCATTTACAGGCAAGCTGCTGCAGCTCTAGCACTCCCCCACGCTATATTCCAGAAGGCATGGTTCTTATTGTCGGTGGTGAATTTACGATGGGCACATCTTCAGAAAAAGCGCGCACTGATCAAAAGCCCGCACATAAAGTGAAAGTAAATAGCTTCTACATGGATGCTACCCCCATCACTAACCGCCAGTTTCAGGCGTTTGTTGATGCTACTGGCTATATAACAACAGCTGAAAAGGCCCCAACCCTTGAAGAGATAATGGCTCAAGTGCCACCAGGAACTCCCGCCCCCTCAAGCGATATGCTTGTTGCTGCCTCACTTGTTTT
>JAYRNE010000364.1:0-8214 GCA_041912355.1 Chlamydiales bacterium | reverse complement strand
TCTTGGGTGTACTGATCGACTATGCCATCAAGTTCGTGAACTTCCTCGGTAGCTGAGTTATAGTAGGTGCCTGCGATGTTGCCGGCTCTATCAACCGCAAGCTGCACAAACATCGTTGTGTAGGCTGTCGCTGCAGCAGTTTGGCCTGCAGCAAAGACTCCTAAAGGCAGAAAGTCTTGACTCTCTTCAGGTGGTGCCACAAACTGGTCAGGGGGTAATTGATACGATTCTGGAGGTAGGGTGTAGGCAACGCCTGAATCACTATAGTAGTAGGGCTCTACCCAGTTATAGGGCAACCAGCCAGCTACCGCTCCCCAAGATGGTGCCCACCACCAGTTGGCGCCTGAGTATGCATAGTAGGGATAGCAGTTGTGACGGTAGAAAAAGTTCGAGGTAAACCATTCTGCGCGGCCTGGATGGCGCGTTTGGAGTGTTGTTCGAGCAAGATCAGAGCGAGTAGAAAGAAGCTGCTGGTTTGTAGTGATGCTCGGAGTTACTGGTGATCCTGGCTGAAAAGAGGGTGAGAGGTTTCTATTAAGCTGAAAGTTTTCGGGGTTTTGCAGCTGGGTGCGCTGTTGGGGGCGTTCTCGGATGAAGTTTTGTATCTGCTCTCTTGCCTGAAGGTTATGTGGCTGTATTTGATGCTGGGATTGAGGAGGTCTAGGTGGCCTTTGAGGAGCTCTATATGGCTCTTGCCGATGTGGCTCGTTGATGGATCGGCTCATAGATGGCGTTCTTGATACCTCATTAGGTGTAGAAAAGGTGCGTGCTGGAGGCCTTGGCTGAGGTGTGACTGGCCTTTGTGGTGAGTGTGGTGCAGGGTGAGCTTGTGGTCTTGCTGCTGGCGGTGCTGGACGCGGGCCGGGTGCAGGCCGAGGTGCAGGCCGGGGAGCTGATGCACGGCCACCACCACCTCCGCGAGAGCCCATTTGCTGGGCAATTTCTGATGATGGATCATCTGCTGCAATATAGAAGGCTGAAAAGCCAGTAGCGAGTAGGAGTATTCCAAAGAGCGTATATTTCATTATTTCACCTTAGAGGTTCTCTTAAAGGTAAAGGGGCCAATATTGGGAAGTAGCCTGCCGTCTACGTCGCGGCTTGTGGAAGAAAAGGTGTAGGTATCATTATCTACTTGGTTGTAGATATGGGTCGCTGAAGATCTTGACCCACTTGCGAGGGTGTAGGAGGTAGTTACATACCAGGTTCCATCATCGTGGGTCCATGAACTTTTGCCAAACCCTCCGTCGCTATCTATAATCCATGAGAAAATTGTCTCTTTTACGGGGTCCCAGCCAATAATTTGAGTGCCTGAAAGATCCTTGTGCCCTAGTAAGTTTAGAACGAACTTTTCTTTTAAAAAATTCCTGTTTTCATCCCATGCGTAGCTTGCCGTGAAGTTTGTACACTCATCACTATTTACCCAGTTGCCAACAAGCCAGCTTAAGCCCTTTAGTTGCTCGTTATGCGAGGGTGGTGGCTGAATGAGGAGGTGGGTCAGTTCGCTGATGCGCCAGGTGGTGCCTTCCTTTTTAAAGGTAATAAGAAAAGCTACCTCTTTTTTAGGGTGGGTTTTTGTTTGGACTTCTAGTAAGCCATTTACGCGCGCAAGGTCCTCTCCTTTCCAGCTTATATTCTCAATTGTCGTTGAATATTCTGGTATAGCCTCAGAAGGGCCTAAGAGGGAGACAAGATAGGCGCTAATGGCCTGATTGCCAGTCGTAGCTTCTTGTGTTGTGAGGTTGTAATCTACGGCATCTGGGGTAAGAAGGGATGCCATTTTTTCAGTATTGTGAGTTATTAATGCCTGTTTAAAGGCGCTTGCTGTCTCTTTAATTTCAGAATTGGGTGGCTGTTGACATTGGCAACAGAGTAGGAAGGCTATAACTGCAAGTGGCAAGCTGCGCATAAAAAACTCCTTTATATAACCAATACGTTAATAAAGGATTTTTTTAAACAAAAAAACACCCCCAAAAGGGGGTGTTTTTAAGATTTTTTGTTTATTTAGCTACTTGTTCTGCTTCTTGCACAGAGATGCTCAAAATCTTAATTGGCTCTTCTGGGCGATCTTGCTTGTCTGTTTTGGTATTTTCGATTTTTTGGACTACATCCATACCTTTTGTGACTTCGCCAAATATTGTGTGGCGACCATTCAGCCAAGGTGTTGCAGCACATGTAATAAAGAACTGGCTTCCATTCGTGCTTGGACCGCGGTTTGCCATAGCTAAAAGGCCTGGGCGGTCAAATTTTACTTGTGGGGATGTTTCGTCTTCAAAGGTTTTATTCCAAATAGAATCGCCTCCACGGCCTGTTCCAGTTGGGTCTCCGCCTTGGATCATAAAGCCCTTTATGACGCGGTGAAAGATAACGTTATTGTAATAGCCCTTTTTGGCTAAGCCGATGAAGTTTTCACAGGCTTTTGGGGCAACATCAGGCTTAAGGGTAATTTGAATTTGCCCTTGTGATGTATCGAGAGTAACAACGGGGTTATTTTGCATAGAATCAGCCACTAATAAATTGGTTAATAAAACGCCTAATAATATCACAAAACGGTTCATAATTTCTCCTAAATTTTTTCAAAAGCTTTTTCAAGAATCCAGTAGTTTTGATCGCTTCCTTCTTCGAGAATCGATTTGCAGGTGATTGTTTTTTTAAAAAGGTCGCCACCTGCCAGGGCAAGCCTTCCAGGCACTACCTGTAAGATATCCAAGAATGTATGATTTTCAAGAAAGATCTTGTCGCCATACTGTATTGGACAGCCGAGGTAGGGCTTGTCAACACTCTTTACAGTCCACCATTGTCCCGATGCGAATGTACGCTCATTATAGTAGCATGCTACACTAAAAATAGGAACCTGTAGGATGTTTTGCATTCAAAGACGTTAATCTTGGGATTCAAAAATGGTTAATTATCCATGGGTTATAGCTCCTGAACCGCCTTTAAAGGTGAAAACGGCTCTATTGTCTATAGATCCAGCATAGACAATCCCATCATCGATCCATTCGCTTTTTTGTAGGTAGTTGCCCTCATTATCTCGAAGATAAAAGGCATCGCCCATGTTGATGGCGTTATCGGTATCCTTTGCTTTTACACTTGCCCAAAGAGGCTTGACGATAGAATCGAGCCTAGGGATTTTTCGTGTGATTACCTTATCAAATGTAGGGGCGACAGCTGCCCTCATACCCATGTTCCAAAGGTTTTTATTGATGTTTTTCCAGTTGAAGAGGGTGCTGATAACAGAGGTATGATCAAAGGGGATGCCAGGTTTATCTGATCTAATAATCGTGCTTTTATCAATAAGAGGCGAAATAAAAATTGTAGGGACCCTTACACCATAGCGATCAAACATAAACCCATTTTCAAAGTGGCTGTCAGGTGGTGTAGCTTGTGGTGGTGGAACGTGATCAAAAGTGCCGCCATGCTCATCAAAGGTGATGATTAGAAGCGTCTTTTCCCAAGCCTCTTTATTTGCGATAAGGCTTGTATAGATGTTGGCAATGAGTGTTTCTGTCGTGCGGACATCACTTGGTGGGTGCATGTCGTTGCCTTGGGTGCCTATCATAAAGCGGAAGTTATGTAAGCCTTGAAATGGCAGTCCTGCAATGATTTCGCACGTTGCCTGCATTTCAGGTTCAATAAAGCTAAAGCTTGGAAGGGTGCCATTTCTTGCACGTTCATGAAAGTCAGCAATGCTTTCGTAGTGGCTTTCTAGGTCAGGAATTTTATTCATAGCAACGTAGCTATTTGGGCCTGTATAGGGGCCGCTAATGATGCCGGTAAGAAAATTTGCCTGCCAAAAGATTTTCCAAGAAGTGTCGGGCGAAAGCTCAGTAAGTCTATTCCAGATCGTGTCAGAGTAAAAGAGGCTTCTTGTAAGGGGGCCATTTACAATCTGACCCTCTGATGTGCCACAGGCTAAGAAGGCGCGGTTGGGGTTTGTATCAGTGGGCACAGAACAAAACCACTCATCGCTTACAGCGTAGTGTCTTGCAAGATTATAAATGATAGGAAGCTCTTCTTCGGTGTAGCTTTCCATAATGGCAGATATACGTGTAATGTCTCCTTGCCAGTCACTTTGCCACCAGCTAGAGGCATAATCCTGCAAAAAGCCCTTCATAGTAGGCTCATTATTTGAGGGGTCGCTATACATTTGTTTTAAGATGTGTGGAAAGGTCTCATAAGGAAAAAACTGTGGTGAATTTAGGTATTTACCATCTGCAACAGAAGGCACACCCTTTATTGGAGGCGAGCTAAAAATAAGATTTCCCTGATCATCTCTTACCTCATTTACGTAGAAGGGGAGGATTTCATCTGTTAATCCATGGTGGGTAGGATCGGTATCCTCAGGAATAAAGTTGCGAGGTGAGTTATTATCGCTATAGAGCCAGCCAAGAATATGGTCATAGGACCTATTTTCAAGCATAAGAACTACTACGTGCTCGATCTTCTCTTGCATGGGGGTTTGGGCAGCAAGAGGTGATGCTAGTAGCGAGGCTATAAAGAGTGCTTTTTTCATACGTGTCCTACCGTTAAGAAACTCACGGTAGCGATTTTTACTTTTAATGTCACGTGGTTTTTGGTATACTATTGCCTTTCGTGACTGAGCTTGTCGTGCCAGTGTTGTTCAGGGCCTCTTTCCGGCGGTAGCTGGAGAGCACCCCAATAGAGAGCTGCGGTAGCAGCGAAACACGTGGGAGTTTCTAATTTGTTTGGTGAAAATGTCAGCATTACTCGGAATTCATTCGTTATCTAAAACCTTCGGCTCACTCACACTCTTTGAGGAGCTCTCTTTTACGGTGCAAGAGGGGGATCGTATTGGCCTTATTGGGCCTAATGGATCGGGTAAGTCTACGCTATTGAAGATTCTCATGGGACATGAGTCGCAAGATAGTGGCTCTATCACGAAGCGCCAGCATCTTCGGGTTGCTTATAGCGAGCAGGATCCAGTCTTTCCTAAGCGTACGGTAGAAGAGGTGCTTGTAGATGCAGCTTGTGGATGTTGTGAAGTCGAAAACCAGACAAAAGCGCGCATACTTCTAAGTAAAGCGCAAGTTTCTGATTTCACTGCTGATGCTTCAACGCTTTCAGGGGGCTGGAAAAAGCGGTTAAGTGTACTTCAGGCTTTGATGCGTGATCCAGATTTATTGCTGCTTGACGAGCCCACAAACCACCTTGACTTAGAAGGTATTATCTGGCTTGAAAAATTTCTGCAAAAGGAAAGGCTTTCATACCTCCTTGTAAGCCACGATCGTTACTTCTTAGAAAATGTCTGCAATAAGATTATTGAGATCAATAAGTGCTATCCTGAAGGGCTCTTTATGAGTGAAGGAGCCTTAAGTGACTACCTTGAAAAAAAGGAAGCCTTTTTAGAAGCGCAAAGTAAGCAAGAGCGTACTCTTCGCGCCTCTGTGAAGGAAGAAGTTGACTGGTTAAGGCGCTCACCTAAAGCACGAACAACAAAGTCTGTCTCACGCATCCAGCGAGCCTATGCACTGATCGATGAGCTTGGTGAGGTAAAGGCACGAAATAAAACAACAAACGTTGCAATAAGCTTTACAGCCTCTGAACGCGAAACAAGAAAGCTCCTTGTTGCCAAAAACCTTGGTAAGGGCTATGGCGACAAATGCCTCTTTAAAGGTCTTGACCTTACACTCTCGCCAGGAAGCCGCGTTGGCATTATGGGCAAAAACGGTACTGGTAAAACTACTCTTCTTAAAGTGTTATCGGGAAAAATTGCACAAGATATGGGAACGCGAAAGGTGGCAGATGATCTCAAGCTTGTCTACTTTGACCAACACCGGGAGCATCTACCTTCACACCTTACTCTTAAAGAGGCGCTCTGTCCAGCAGGAGATATGGTGCAGTATCGAGGGCAGTTTATTCACGTAAATGGCTGGGCGAAAAAGTTTCTCTTTTCTCCCGATAGACTCTCTATGCCTATAAGCTGTCTTTCAGGGGGAGAGCGCGCAAGAATTCTTATTGCTAAGTTAATGCTAGAGCCTGCTGATATCCTCTTTTTGGATGAGCCTACAAACGACTTAGACATCCCCACACTTGAAGTGATAGAAGAGAGCCTTAAGGAGTTTCCCGGTGCTTTAGTGCTTATTTCTCACGATCGCTGTTTAGTAGATCGCGTATGCACCCAAATTCTTGGCCTGGGCAGTAACCCAGAACTTCCTCCTGCTATTTATGCTGACTGCGAGCAGTGGGAGGAGGCCTGTGCAAAAGCGGCCCCTAAGCCAGAAGTGAAAGAAACTGTGAAGCAAAGTGCACCTCAAAAGGTATCTCCAAAAAAGCTTAGCTATAAAGAACAGCAAGAGCTTATGGGTATGGAAGGTGCAATCCTTGCCCAAGAAGAGCTAATAGCTACTTTAGAAGCGCAAATTAATTCACAACCTGGCGACCCTAAGGTTTATGCGCAGCTTGCCAAGGCTCAAGGTGAGCTTGAGGGGTTGTTTACTAGGTGGCAGTATCTATTGAATGGACCGGCTTAAAGAGGCGAAAAGGACCAAAAGGACAAAAGGACCAAAACGACCAAAAGGACATAAAGGACAAAGGACAGCAATAACGGTTATTGTTGTCCTTTGTCCTTTATGTCCTTTTGGTCCTTTTCATCCTTTTTTTACAGTTTCTTTATCGTAATAAACGCACTAGCGTACGCTCCCTTTGATGCCAAAGCCATCGGAGCATTGGCTTGCTTTGCATTACCTAAAGAGAATGTTGGTGTTTGACTTGTTGATGATACGATAATTGACTCGCGGGCCCAGTAGTTTTGGGAGCTTGGGTCAAAGTAGGGGTTTACTTCTACGCCATCAACTCGCAACACTAAGGCAGCTTGGGCAGCGTTCCAGCTTGCTCCATAATGGATTTCATAGTATCCAGGGCCAGCATTTGAAGTGAAAATACCTGAAACTGGGTTGTAGGCTATGTTATTGTTGTTTACAATTTGGAAGCCTCTGATGTTTTCGCCCATGACTATTGTGTTATTGGCTCCACCGCCAAAGCCAACAGTAAGTGCTGATATAAAGCCTTGAGCGCCATTTCCCTGACCAGGATCGCCCTTTTCACCCTTTTCTCCTCTTGGGCCAGGAGGTCCCATTTTGCCTCTTCTTCCCCGTTTGCCAGGCTTGCCAGCTTTGCCCCTTTTGCCACGGTTCTTCTTTTTGTCACCTTTGGCTTTTTTTGCCTTTTGGGAATTTTTTTTAGATTTGGGCATCGGGTAGTTTGCAACTGGTGCCTGAATAGGCTTTTTTTTCTGCGAACTCGTTTTATCTTTTACTGTTTCTGACTGTGCACTCAAAGAGGTGGTTGAGCCGCTACTTGTAAGATTCCGAGATGGCTTTCTGCTCGAGATTTTAGCTGATGGCGCACTTGTTGAGCTTATAGGTTCAGAGCTACTTGAAAGGTCACTTGATGTGAATGAACTTCCAGATTGTGAGCTTATAGAATAGGAGCTAAATGCTCTAGAGTGAGAACGTGATTTTTTATGCGCGACCTCTACAGGCTTTTCATTGGGCCCTTTGTTGCCTATGTGTGCAGAAAGACTATTACTAAGTATCATTATACTAGAAAATAGTGCTGTTAGTGTATTGAGCCATCTATTCATACCTATATCTCCTTTTCCTTCTGTTATCGAGAAAAGGCTGTTTTCTCTCAACTAAATTTCTGCGTGTGGTGATCTTGTTTCTTCAAGATCGAGGTCATGCTGAATTTGATCAAGCACTTTGTCATCGATTGAACCATGCTCCCAAATTTGTAGAAGCACCCTTCGCTGGGCTTGTACGACTCTCGTTCGCACGGATTCAATATGCTTATATTTTGTATTTTCTGGGGAAAGAAGTTCCCAAAGGCGAAAGCGGCTTTTAAAGTAGTCGTGTAAAAAGAGGTGCTCATCGTCTGTAACTGTTTGGCTTGAATGGAGGCGATTTATCTCGTCAAGCGCAACCTGCGCAAGGCTTCTTCTTGTGGCAAGCGTTTCATCGTGAAGGGGCTCTTTTGGCATTGCTAACCATGATATAATGGTCGGAAGGGTAAGCCCTGGTATTAACAGGGAAAAGAGGATTACTGCAAAGGTTACGAATATGACTTCTGATCGTCCAGCAATAAGAGAGCCATCATTATGAGATAGGGGTATTGCTAAAGCTGCAGTGAGTGAGACGATGCCCCTCATGCCTGCCCAGCCAATTATCACTCCTTCACGAAGTACCCGTGAAGCTG
>JAYRNE010000363.1:0-4251 GCA_041912355.1 Chlamydiales bacterium | reverse complement strand
TAATATGGTTGCTGGGAATGTTTTTAGCTCTTTGCTATACTCACCTTACAAACTTTAGGTATAAAGGAGCTTAGTATGATCGCCCCTCAAGTGATGAGTTCTCACCTTGCACAAGTAAATAATGTCTTAGCGACTGCGTATAACAAGGAATTTAAAAATAATCGCCTTCAAGATGATCTGTGGATGAAAGTACACAACATAAGCCTCCATTGCCTGACGACAGGTATTATGATACTCGAAGGGGCGGGCGATGCAAAATACAGCCGCCTACCGCAAGAAGAGCTCACACAACTCAAAAACCTAGCCAGTAACAAGCCGCATGAACTTCCAGCATATGCTGCAACCATTATGAGCAAACTTCGAAATAATCCGGCGGCATTTGCACCACAATTCAAAGTAGTTGTCCTCCTTGGACCACTTGATGACTATCGATTTATCTGGAAAAAAGCTCTTCGAAACTACACTCTTGACGAAAGTGGATTTCCAACGAATCCCCAAGATATTTGTGACGTGATATTTAGAGAGTATCAAAATTATGGCGTTACCGCACAAGTGCTTGTGAGGGAGAAAACTCCCGAAGTCGCTCAGAGAAAAGCTCTTGCTTTTCTGGAAGAAGGACAAAATAGCATTAGCAAATATAATGAGAAGATAAAGCAACTTCTTGACGAGATGAAACTAAGTGCCGCTGGAGAAGAGATGACTAAAGTCGACATAGAAGTCCCTAAAGTCTGGGCTTTCAAGATCGCAGTTCTGAACGACCCTGATTTTAGAGAGTACATAGAAGATGTGCATATAAAGAGCCCTACGGCAAACAAATTTGGCGCCCAGATACTCTCACAGCTAATACAGATGATCTAATGTAGCGAGTGTTAGATCAAGCATAAGAACGCTCTCTTAAGTTGACGCCATCGAGATCAGCTCTACTCGCGCTCTAGCTTTGAGAGAGTGAAAAGGCCAAGAAGTAGTAATACTAAAGATGAGCCCACAAAGTAGGGCCAGGAACTTGCCTTCCATTCGAGAGTGAAGGTGCCGTTTATAGAAAAAAGCTTGATGATCACGCCGAAAAAGAAGAAGAATGAGGCGGCAAGGAGCGCTGCAAGCGACACAAGCACCGTAAAGCCTTCAGGAAGATTACTTGGAGCCTCTTCTTCAACCTCTACAGCTTGCGGCATCGCGACAACAGATGATGGCAAAGCATCATGTATAGGCGTAATTTTATCAGAAGAAATGGGTGGGTTAAGATCTTTGCTGCAGTAGGGGCAACGCACCGCATACGCATGCACAATCTCTTCGCAATTGGTACAAAAAATTTGACTACTACTTAGGTTTGCTTTCATCAATTACTATTCTATTCCTTCTTCTCTGTTTTCATGCAAGTGTTAAATTGCTATAATCTCTACCAAAAGAAAAAAGGACAGGTCTCTATGGACGAAAAGAAATTTGATGTAGCGGTTATTGGAAGTGGTCCTGGGGGCTATCCTGCCGCTATTAAGCTTGCACAAGAAGGCAAAAAAGTAGCTCTTATTGAAGCACAAGAAATTGGCGGCACATGCCTAAATCGCGGCTGCATCCCCACAAAAGCACTTATTGCAAACGCAGAAGTATTGTCACACATCAGAAAAAGTAAAGACTTTGGCATTCAAGTTGAAGGGGTTAAGATTAACTTTCCCCAAATGCAAAAGACAAAAGATGACACAGTAAACAACCTCAAGCGCAGTCTAGAAGGTCTTATTCTCTCGAATAACATTACAATCATCCGCGGCTTTGCAAAATTTGTTGGGCCACATAAACTTGAAGTGAAGGGAAAAGATGCCTGCTTTATAACTGCAGAAAACATCATCATTGCATCAGGCTCTGAGCCTAAAGAAATTCCGGCTTTTGCCTTTGATGGCACAAACATTCACTCCTCAACATCCATTCTTAACCTCGAAAAACTCCCTGAAAAAATTGCGGTTGTAGGTGGCGGCGTTATTGGATGTGAGTTTGCATCCCTTTATGCTGAACTTGGCGTAAAAGTATGTGTCATAGAGATGCTAGACAGGCTATTACCTCTTGAAGACCCTGCCATCTCACAAGGCATCACAAAGTCCTTTACATCGCGCGGCATTGAGGTGCAAACTGGCGTTGCTGTAGAAAGCATAAAGAAGAATGCAAAAGGCGTTGTTATCACTCTTGCAAACAAAAAAGAGATCACAGCAACTTGCACGTTAATTGCCATTGGCAGAAGCTTAAATAGTGACAAACTTGGGCTTGACAAGGCCGGCGTTAAAGTAGAAAGGGGCTCTATTATAGTTGACGATGCTATGAAAACAAATGTGCAAGGCATTTGGGCAATCGGCGACGTTACTGGAAAGTCACTTTATGCCCACGTAGCAACACACCAGGGCATTGTGGCAGCAGAAAACATCCTAGGACACCGCTCACGTATGAACTACGACGCAGTTCCAGGAGTTATCTTTACCATTCCAGAAATTGGAAGCTGCGGCATGACACTAGAAGCTGCAAAGAAGCGCGGCTATAGTGCAAAAATGGCAAGCTATCCCTTTCAGGCACTTGGCAAGGCGCAAGCTGCTCACCAAACAGAGGGCTTTGCACAAATTGTCATCGATGAAAAAACAGGACAGGTACTTGGCGGCCAAGTAATGGGCCATGAAGCAGGCCTTTTACTTGCAAGCATTGCCTACGCCATTGCCAACGAGCTTACTATAGAGTGCATTACAGAGACCATACACGCTCACCCAACACTCACTGAAGCCTGGATGGAAGCGGCATTCTTGATACAAGACAAACCCCTACACTATCCTCCAATTAGGAAAAAGTAATGGTTCTTAACGTATTGCCTGAAAACACCGACCATGAAGCCCGAGGGCGCTTTCCAAGCTGGCTGCACCGCAAGCTGCCAGAGGGCGACGCCCTTTTTGTGACAAATAACCTCATTCACAATAAACGCCTTCATACGGTTTGCGAAGAGGCAAAATGCCCAAACCTTTTAGAATGCTACTCTAAAAAGACTGCCACCTTTCTAATTTTGGGAAAGGCCTGCACAAGAGCGTGCAGCTTTTGCGCGATAGACTTTTCAAAAACGCCTCCACCACCCGATCCAGAAGAGCCGGCAAGAGTTGCCGAGTCTGTAAAAGAGCTTGGGCTTATGCACGTTGTTATTACCATGGTGGCGCGCGATGACTTAGAAGATGGTGGCGCCGAGCACCTTGTAGAGGTTATCAAAGAAATTCGAAGGATAAATCCAGAAGCAACAATAGAAACCTTAACATCAGACTTTTCTGGCAACGAAAGGGCTCTTGACATTCTTTTAGAAGTAAAGCCCGAAATTTTTAACCATAACGTAGAAACAGTGCGCAGGCTTTCGCCTACAATACGCCATAAGGCCACCTTTGACCGCTCTCTTGCCGTTCTCAAGTATGTAAAAGAACAATGTCCTTCTATGCCCGTAAAATCAGGCATTATGGTTGGCCTTGGCGAAACAAAAGAAGAGGTGCTAGAGACCCTTAAAGAGCTTCACGCTGTTGGATGCACCATTGTAACTATTGGCCAGTACCTACAGGCAAGCAGGCTAAAAACCCGCGTCAAAGAATTTATCCACCCTGATCTATTTGCAGAATACAGGGAAGAGGGGCAAAAGATGGGAATTGAGCACGTATACTCTGGCCCATTTGTCCGCTCAAGCTACAACGCTAAACTTTTTGTAAACAGTAAGGGAACCTACCGCGAGATTAACTCAGAATGAATGAAGATTATGACCTAACAGCAAAAGCCCTCTTTAACTCCCTTCTTTCTAAGTCATTTGAGCGTACTGAAGAGCAAGAGGATGAAGCCGGGGCAGTCTATCGCCCACCTCTAGAGGGTATTGACATAGAGGAGCTTCCTCTCTTAGAAGAAGAAGACCGCGATATCCTCATGCACCGCGACGCCCACTTTAGTAAAAACTTTGACCTCATGCTAAAGCACTATGAGGATGAGGGTGTTGGGGCAGTACTTGACGTAGAACCTGAGCAAATAGCCTCTTTAATGGAGCTTGAAATGAGAATGGGCAAAAACCTTGCCCCCTACCTCCTGCAAGGCCCAGATGCTGAAAAGGTTGCCCAGTCTATCCGGCTCTATAAAGCTTTACAAGAGCAGCTAGAGAATAAAAAAGCACCACTTGTTGGCGCTATAAGTGAGCTTATACTGAGTGAAGAAGAAAATGAAGCCGCCGCCCGAAAAGCTGCAAAAATAGGCCCAAAGCTTATACCC
>JAYRNE010000362.1:0-5841 GCA_041912355.1 Chlamydiales bacterium | reverse complement strand
TAAAAAGCATCTCCCTGGTGTGGGAAAGCATCTCATTGATAATCAGTCCCTATTTGCCTTCTGGGAGTTGGATCCTAGCCGTGTATCTAACCCCATTATTCTTCTCGCCTTCCAGGCTAAATCTTCACTTGCCCAGCAGTTTCCAAACTTTACACTCGCTATGGGGGGTGTAAATAGCGTATCAACAGAATCTGCTGATCCTTTTGTGCAAAAAAACTGGATTGGAGTAAAAAATCCCGCTCTCTTTGCACCATTTGAAAGAAACGATTTCGATAAAATTTTGTTGGATCCAACAGATCCTGATGCAAACCCAGTGGTTCCACCAAATCCTCCTTACTTCAACCCCGTAATAGTCGATCCTGCTAAGGTTTTAGGGATGTTCGTTGAACAGGAAGAAAATAGTAGGACAGAAGGGTATGTGCAGCTAGTCTCTAAAGATCCTACTGTACCTCCAAAGATTGTCTTTAACCATCTTCAAGATCCCCAAGACTTGCAAGACTGGCTAGATATTATGAACACACACGCTCTGCCAATGATGCTTGCTATGAAGCCATCTGGCTATTTTGTGAATCCGTTATTCCCAGCGCCTTCAGACTTTTTGAACCCGGGCGTTATCGACTTTACAGATATGTCGCAGGTAAATCAGGAGCGTCTTGCTAACTTTTTAGTAAATAACGTTGAAGGCCACCATGCCGGTGGAACATGTAAGATGGGCGTAAAGAGCGATCCGCTTGCTGTTGTAGACCAAAAAGGCCGTGTGTACGGCATAAAAGGCCTTCGCGTTTGCGACAACAGCATCTTGCCGCTAAGCATATACTGGCCAAATGGCACGCTATATGTCATAGGTGAGAAGATAGCTAGAGATATTCTTTTGGCGCATTAACTTGGGCGCTCTCTGAAACTCTCTATATCGAAACTGAGACCGGATGGGTAGCTTCGCTATATGCTAGGCAAAACATCCGGTCTCTCTCTTTGATTTTGCAAGACGTAGGATCTTGAGGCTACTTCTTCTTCTGATATTCCCTATCAAACACATGAAGGGTGATAACGCCCTTATCATCCTCTGTAAACCAGAACTTATCTAAGGGGCATTTTTCAAATTCGCGAAAAATGCAAACCGGATTGCCAACGTGCACTATTGTACAAGCATCGCAGCCGGGCTCTTGAATATGTGTTTTTGTAACTGTTATAGTGCCCGTAGAGCATTCATAGGTGCCTGAGTAGTGTTTTTCCCAGGCTTCTATATCCGTAACTTTTGTGACCTCTTTGTCTGTAGCTAAATACTTGCACATCGGAAGCTCTTCATGGGCAGGCCAGTTACAGACTTTCGCGATAGTTCTGAGAACATCTTTGTAAAGCCCTTTGCCAAATTCGGAATCGGTCATGATGCAAGCGCCTTGTTTGTTAGTATTTGCAACAACGATGCATTGATAGCCCGCATTTTGACCAGGGTGGTGAAATACGACCGTATTATTGTTCGTAAAGCGATCTACAAATACCCCTAGGCCGTTGTGATCATTTTTTGTTTGGAGTTTTAGCAATTCATGAGCATCGTGTTGCGTGATAATACTTTCATCACCATCATAGGCCTTCTGAATAGCTTGTACAACCTTTACAAGGTCGTGTGGTGTTGAATAGAGCCCGGCAGCTGCTAGCTGTGGGTAGGAACGTTCTATAGAATCTCCATGTACGCCATGGCCTGGGACTGTTTTATGGCCTGCTTCTTTAGGAGAATAGCTACTTTGTTTCATGCCTAAGGGCTCAAAGATACGTTTTTTGACAACGTTTGCAAAAGTGTCTTTGCAAGTAACTTCAATGATCTTTTGTAAGAGCATAGTGCCGCCCCCGGAATAGGCGTGCTTGTTCATATCTGGCTCTCGAGCAAGCTTTACATCTTTAATAATATCATCGGTTGTAAGGTGCGTGCCAGGTTCCTCACCATCATAGCCGCCAATAGTAGTTCCACCAGTATGTGCAAGAAGGTGGCGTACTGTTAAGGTGTGCGCTTTGTCTAAAGGTATATTTGGCGCCCAGCAGCCTGCAAGATGTTTGGCGACATCATCTTCAAGCGTAAGAAGGCCCTCTTTTACAAGCGAAAGCACCGTTAAGGCTGCTACCATTTTGCTTACTGATGCGGCCTGGAGTAGCTGCGTGTCGTCACGTAACGTCCCGTACCCCTTGTGGCAGCTGCTTGCTTCATCAAAATCGTTATAGAAGGCCATGCTCATTCCGGGAACGTTGTATTCCTCCATAAGCTTTTCTACGGGCATGGTATTTATGCCAGTGGGACTTGCAGGGTCAAATACTAAAATGGCCTTTTCTATCTTTGCTAGTTGGGCAAGAGCTGTATGTGGATGAAGTATCTGTACGACAGCGCGCTCTACGAGCTCATTTTGCCTCACGTTTGTGGCGTGACACAGAGTGAGCTTGGCGTGCAAATCCTGAACAGTCATCACGCTTGAGGGCTGAAGCCCAATCGCCTTTAAGGCGGCACTTTGCCCCTGAATCATGTGCTGATTCGGCTGATCCTTATTGGCAATAAGCTGTAGCTGATATTCTTGTCCCTTAAGTGAAAAGGTAAAGTTGTAGTCATTCATATAAGATTAAAAAAATCACATTTTATCCGTGTTGTCAATGAAAAAGAAGAATCACTTTTTCTAAAAGGGCTTAAGGGGTAATTTGCTGCCTTACTGTGAAACTGGCCGTTTATATGTTTCAAGGGTAAAGAGCCCATTGGGAATTTTTTGGGCATAGTCTTCGTCCAGTATAGTAAGAAGAGAGAAAACGGGGGCAGGCCTGACACTATGACACTTGACCCAAGCAGGCTCAACAGCTGAATTCATTCAATAGATTTTTCACTTCAAGCTCAAGCTCTTCTGATCTTTGTATTCGAGACTCCAAGCAAGCTGCAGCCTTACTAATTCCACTTGCCTCTCTGCCAAAGTATACTGCCAACTCTTCTAAAGTTACTCCACGCGACTCTCTTGCCAATAAGGCGGTAACAGCACGAATGTGGGTGCTTTTTCTGTCCATTCCAAGCTTTGGTAAGATGTGTAAATCTACTTCATATTTTTTACTAATGAATGAAACAAGGGTTGCAAGATCAATACTTGGCTTTTCTAGACATTCTTTTTCACAGCGCCCGTTGATTGTTTTTATAAATTGCTCTTCTCCAAGTATGCCCTCTGAAATACCAGTTTCGAAATAGGCTTCCTCTTCTATCCCAATACCAGCCAGCACATAATCGTTTAATGCGTCTATAGCTTCAGACTTAGATGTCCCAAAACCCACTAAAACTTCATTTTGTGATAACCAAGAATTCTCACTCATCATAAGATAGGCTCGATGGCTGCTCCAGCGATATGCTGCTGGACTGTCAACTGTGACCCCGTTTCTTGGAATAAAGCGATATTTCAATCCCTTTTATTATTGTAAATAGGTGCTTAAGGCTTTATACTCGCTCGGCTAATATACTAGGGGGGTTTTATGGTTAGTTCGGTGGGGCAGGAAGCAAGTATTATTGCGAGGGTGTTAGAGCCGCGGTTACCTAAAGAGCAACAGCCTAGAACTTTTGCCAGGTATGAGACTGCGCTTGATGAGTGTTTATTTGACGAGGAGTGTCCACATCTTCTGGAGGTCAAGGATAGAGGCTTGTTTGGGAATGTGAGGCTGACAATGGATGATGTGCTTCTTCCTAAAGCAGTCATTGAAAACCTTGGCTATGAAGGGGTGCGAACGGTTGGCGACTGGGTGCGAAAGTTGCCTGTTGCTTCGCGGATTAACTGGGGTGAGGATCCTTGTTGGTTAAAGACTGGTGCATTTACTACGGCGATTCCATGTACCACAAGAACTTCACGAGTGGCTCTTAAAACATTCGGTAAGTTCCATGAACATTGGATATATCTTACCTATTCTCCTGATGGGAGCAATATTGGCGAAGGGGTGTACATATTTAATTACGGAAGTATGTTTTATCCTGTTACCGGGCGGCTTGCTGAACAAAATAAATATCCTGCGCAAGAAGGGAGAAATTTTTTAGACAAGCAAGCAACTATTGTGCCGCTACAAGAGCTGCACAATGATGAAGCAGTTGCAAAGGCCTCATTTGTTACCATTGGGATCTGTCTTTATGAAGAAAACCGTGAATCCGATCGTTACGATGAGGTTATTGAGCGCGAAAACAGGCGCAGGCGATTTAGCACCTGTCCTACAGATGCATATAGAGGTTTTTTGGGATATGATGGCAAATTCGCTATATCTCGATACAGCAGTTTTATTATGGGAGTGACAGCTGTTGGGGTTGACGCATCAACTGCTACTGATATCGCTGCATATACGGACACTATAGGTAAACGTCTTGACGAAGCAAGTGCTGATGCTGCGAATTTGCTTTTTGGGCCGAGCGTAGAAAAAGTGCGCCAGTTAATGCTTGGAAAAGTGCATTTTCCCTTGCAGCATCAGCCAAACGTCTTTTTGGCAAGGCAGCTACAGCTTGTCTGCTTAGATTATACAGGACGTGCAGGGTCTGAATTGTATGGGAAAACTATTCTTATGAGAACTGGAAGCATTTGTGGTCTCCCCCTTGTTGATGACATCCCGAAACAGGAGGGAATGTGGTTAGAAAATTACCCGGTCCTTGTACGCTTTGCAACAGAGGATGATAAACATCTTGCAAGTGAGCAGCGGCTGATTTCAGTCTACTGCTATGATTCTAAGAAACAAATCTATACCGAGCGTAAAATTACGCCTTGCGTTCAAACTGTCGATCTTGATGCTATGCAAGCCGCTTTTGCCGGCATCACTATAAAGAAATAAAGGAAACGGGGTCACAAACGGGGACAGGCCTGACCCGGTTTTTTTTATAAAAGAGCGTTGACGGCAAATGATAGCATACGTACTCTCCTTACGTAGTAAATTATGTAAGGAGAATGCTATGAAACGTATACATATCCCAGGCTGTGCTCTGGGGCTAGTTGCATCAATATCTTTTATTTTTGGTGGAGCACCATTAGATGCCTCTAGGCAACATTGTAGCCAAAGTATTGAAAAAGAAATTACGTCCAGTTCTGGTAAACAGCAGTATGTCGCAGATTACGTTATTGCTGGCGCTGGTGCTGCTGGCTGTGTGGCAGCGGCAAGACTTGCTGAAGCTGGCAATTCTGTTATTTTAATCGAAGCGGGTCCAGATACAAGCTTAGAGTCTAGAGATATTCTTGTTCAATTTGATAAGGTGTTAATCGAAATACCGCTTCAGTTTATCAATCTTTGGAATCGCTTTAACCAAGACCCGGCTTCTACTAACTGCGGAAATTGGAATACCACTCAGACAATGGGTGCATTTGTCTCAACAGACCAAAATGGAATATATTACTCTTACCCAAGAGGTGTAGGGGCTGGTGGCTCTGTAAATCACCATGCTATGCAGGATGGCGTGGGATCTTTACAGGTCTATAACAACATTGCAAAATATGTTAAAGATAAATACTGGTGTGGAAAGAACATGAAAAAGTTCTTTTCGGGGATGGAAAACACCCTCTTCCCTCATGGACCTGATTGTGGTTCAGATGGATGGCTTAGCATACAGCATACGGCAGTTCAAGGGCCACTATTTACCGATATTAGCGATGCCATTGTAAACACTACAGGTGTTCCTTTTATCGAAAATTTCTGTGACCCTCAGGTAGTTGCAGGAATTGGAAATGCAGCAGTTCAGGTTAATGCTGACGGCACGCGTTCATATGTATACAAGGACTTGCTCGTGCCTGTTATGAACAAAACGGGTAAAATCCAGGTGTTTTTTAACACTCTCGCATCAGAAATTATACTCAAAAAAAATGGTAG
>JAYRNE010000361.1:0-3202 GCA_041912355.1 Chlamydiales bacterium | reverse complement strand
GTCTCTAGCCTTGTGGAAATTTCAGCTACCCAGATTGGTGAGGCTATGGAATATGCACTTGTGACTACTGCTGCCGGCCTAGTAGTAGCAATTCCTGCTGTTATCGGCTATAACTATATTGTAAGCCGCATCGACGCGATGACTGTTGACATGCAGGCAACAAGTGCTGAAGTTGTAGATCTTTTAGAAGCAAGGGTGCTTGATTAATGCGTTTTCAAATGCGCCTAAAGCCCTGTCTTAACCTAATCGACTTAACGCCACTTGTCGACGTTATCTTTTTGCTGCTCATCTTTTTTCTTGTGACAAGTGAAATTTTACCTTTAAAGTCGCTACTTATCGAAACACCCCAACTTGCCTGCGATCAACCTGCAAAGATCGCTCAAGTTTTAGTGATTATGGACTCTGATCATGTAATCTACCTTGGCTCCAAAAAGGAGATTATTGACATGGCCTCTGTTAAAGAACGGCTAAAAGAACATATTGCTGCCATGCGCGAGGATCACCCCAATAGCATGCCTACAATAGTCTTAAGTATAGATAGGCGCGTTGACTATGGCCAATTTTTAAAGCTTTTTTCTGAAGTGCAAGAGTGCGGCGTTCGCATCCGTCTTGCCTTTAAGCCAAAGGTATAACTATGCTGCGTAGTGCTCTTGTAGATAAAGCTCTTCTTCAGGCGCTTATCTACTCGCTACTACTACACCTTATTCTCTTTGGCACCTTTCGAATACGCCTTAATGACTATAAAGAAACAGCAACCGAAATGCGCCCGCTAAGTGTAGCTATAGACGTTCCTGACGAGTTCGGGGTAGCTGTTGAAAAAGCAGCTCCTTATGACACATCTTCCCTTGTTACCTCAACCTTTGATGAAGATGAATATAAGGCGATGCACCTCTCCATGCAGCATCCTGTAAAACTAGAGCCGACCTACCACCCTCCAGAAGCATCTAATACCCTTTCTGCATATACAGACAAAGATATCATCGACCTTGCAGGCAACTTTACCTACGCACCAAAGGCCTACCCCCTGCAGCTCAAGCTTTCATCACAGCTAAAGGCTTTAACACTTGTCGAAGATGGCTCCTCATTATTTAGAAAAAAGGCCCCGCATGAAGACTTAAGCCATCTTGCCCTCGCGGCCAACCACTTTCCTATAGAATATAGTGTAACGGTAAGCGGCCCTACTGGTACTATTACTACCCTAAAGCGCCCAAATGTACTTTTAGATAAGGAACTTCAATTAGTCGCCGACCGAATTATCAAATGCATCCGTTTTGAGCCCTTTTCACAAAAGAGCGTAACTGGCACCATAACTTTAGTCTTTTGCACAAGTGGCCAGGAATTAAAAAGTTATTTATCGCATGATTGAAATCGCCCCAGAAACTGCCTGCATCCTCTACCTTGCCTTTGGGCTCATTACCGTTGTCGGCATCTGGCTTGCCACCCGCAAAAAAGAGGCAGCCCCCTTTACACTCGAGCACCGCACCTGCGAATTCTGCCACCACAACTATATCGAAAACACCCAAAAGCCCCTTTCGCGCTGCCCTCAGTGCAACCTCATTACAAAGCGGTAAGGACATACGCATGAAACTGCCACTTTGTTGTGTAGCCTAGCTTTTCGCAAATGCCAAGCGCCATGCCTTCTGCCATGAGGTAGGAGGCGCCTTGCGTGCAGTTTTTTGGCCTATTATGTAGTACATAGCGGCGTAAGGCTGTACTTAGACCTTGTTTTCTGTATTCTGGAAGCGTTGCGCCGTTCCAAAAACTAATAAAGTTACCGTCAGTAAGCGTAGAAAGGCACGAGACTACTTTGCCCTCTTTTTTTACGACGAAGTTGCGAATTTTTTCGTGTTTCATGGCCTGCTTATAGCTCTCTCTATCTGCACCCTGTAGGTTGAACATATCCCCTATAACGCTAATAAAGGCGTCCATGGTTTTGTCATCTTGTACCTCTTCTATAGCTATTTCGGAATCCACCGGGGCAATGGTACCTAACGGGCCAGACACTCCCTTAAATATACCTGTATCCTTAAAGCCATAGGATTCAAGCTTTTCTTTAAAAGCAGGTGTTGCTCCAATATCCACATACCAGACAAAGGGCAAATTGTGACTTTTAAAGAAATCTATTTGCTCCTGAATAAGAGTATCCTGGTTGCCCTTAGGCTCGCCCATCACCATATTACAATAGGGCATATGATAGCCTGCAACAGTACGTGTTAAGCCACAAATGGTACTTGTGCTAGCATCGTTAAAGGTTTTTGCCTCTACCAAAATATTATAATATTTAGTAAAATGATTTTCTAAATCTGAAATAAATGTAAAATCGACCATCATAAATACCTCCTTAAAATTAAGTATGAGGCCAATTTTAGGGGAAATTTTGTCCATAAAAATAGGGGGCTTTCCCCCCTAAATGAGAAAAAATGCGATGAAAAAGAATCTTGAGCAGTTTTGTAGAGGATTTGAGGCACAAGAGGGCTCCGTCCGCAGGCTTTCTAAAGATTTTTGCGAAACCCTTGGCCTAACAGTTTTTGCCTATGTGCGCGTAACGGATGAAGGACGCACAAGCTGGGTAACTTCAAACGCAGAACAAGATCGCTTACTCCTAGAATCAAAAGCATTAGAAGATGAGCCAGGCTTTGACACAAAAGCATCGCTAAAAGAGGGCTGCCATCTATGGTTTAATGACCGCAAATTTACTGGAAGTGATGAGTTTTACCATAAGCGTAAAATACTTTATCATATGGACCATGGAATGATTTTAGTTCGCCATCAAAAAAACTACCTAGAAACCTGCTGCTTTTCTGGCCTTTTAGAGAAAAAGCCCCTTTATAACCTCTTTATGAATCAACAGAAGCTCTTTTCTTCATTCATGGACCATTTTATTGCGTCAATGGACCGAAAAATACACGCTCATCTTGATGAGGGCTTTTTAATCAGCGAAGTAAAAAGCAGCTGGGGAAAAAACAAAAATGACTCCTCTGATTTTACCCACCTTGCAGCACTTTGCGGCTATAAAAAGCTTCTTCTTCTTTCGTCCCAAGAAAAGCGCTGCCTTATCCTGCTAAAAGAGGGACACTCTTACCCCGCCATCGGCAAAACGATGCACCTTTCCCCCCGCACAATAGAACACTACCTAGAATCCATAAAAAATAAACTAGGTGTAGACACACGCCCAGAACTATGTGAACTTGCCGAAAAGCTT
>JAYRNE010000360.1:0-3137 GCA_041912355.1 Chlamydiales bacterium | reverse complement strand
AGTTTATTAAAAGGCTCAATTAAAGAAGTTATAGAACCCCAATCAATTCTTTATGGAACTCTTACAAACGATCTTGAAAAGTACAAACAAAGTCTCCCAGAGCATATCCCCCTCCTTTTAGGGGTAATTCGAAAAAATGGTGAATCTGAATTTCTCGTTGGACCAAATGCCCATAGAACAATCAAAGACAAAAAATTTTACTGCATAGATTTTTACATCGCTACTGACCCCCTTACCTTCTCACACATAACAACACTCGGTAAAAAAGAAGTCTCCGCTGAAAAAGAATCGCTTATCGACTGTTTTGACCCACTTAAAGAGAGCGCTAGAGTTCGTTTTGTTCTTAACTGCCTAAAGGCAAAAAAAGAAAATCCTGCAAAATTTTGGCTACCCAAACTCGTTCAAGAGCGAGTTGTTGCCCAAAACGAACAGGAATTTAGAGAGCTCATTAGCCACATCAAAGAAACTGGCACCCATACACAATTTGCTGAAGAGCTTGTTTATCACGTCTTTCAAATCCGACCAAACCCCTGCCGAGAAAAAGCTGACTACTTTACATGGCTAGGCAGCCTCTTTTCAAATGGCCCGCAAAAGGATCTTGTAAAAGCAACAAGGCACTATCAAGCAGCTTTAGATGCCGATAAAAATTGCCTAGCTGCCAAAATTGGCCTTGGCCAGATTGCTTTTTCTGAAAAGGGAAAAAATCTAGAAGTACAGAAGATATTACTAGCAGACTTTAATAGCCTTAATGAGGATAAAAAGGTCCGCTTTATCATAGACTGTCTAGATAAAGGCGCACATACCCTTGCTGAAGTTTTTATAAAAACCCTTCTTAAGAACCCCAAAAGCGTATCAGTAAAAGAATTAAAAACACTACTTAGCCAACTCAAAAGTAGATCACTATTCATTCCCCTTGCTGAAGAGCTTATTCATCGCTGTTATACTAAAGAAAGCACTTCAAAGGAAAAAATACGCTATTTTGTCTGGCTTGGCGATGTATATAGAACAGGGCTTAAAAAAACCCTTAAACCAGATCTTGCAAAAGCTGAGCGCTACTACCTACGCGTCCTCGTTGTAATTGACCCCAAAAATATCGAGGCAAGAGTAGGCTATGCAAAGATGCTCTATTGCGGCGAGCTTACAGGCCAAAGAGAGATCAACCGCTGCCTAACAACACTTGAAGAGGCCTTGTTGATCAAAAAAAACCATCCAGCTATTCACCAGCTCCTTGGGGAAATATATATGGACGGCTCAGGCGGGCGGCCAAAAGACTACCCTAAAGCTGAATACCACCTCCAAAAGTGCCTTAAACTTGACCCCACTAACTTACTGGCAAAAAGACATCTAGAAATCATCCAGGCCCACCCTATAGAAAATCAAGTTGACGCAGAGATCGCTCTTACAAAACTCTCTCATCTAACAGAGATTGGTAACGCCCTCCTCACTCTTCGTGCTGTAGATTAACGTAAAGAGCCTTTTGTAAAAGGTTCAAAAATCTAATACTAATAAAAATCCTATACTGTTATAATAAAAATATAAGTATAGGGCATAAAATGAGTGTTACGTCTCCAGGCAGAAGCGGTGAACCAGAATGGGGTAAAGAATCGTCTTTAAAACCTCAAGCTCATCGCATGGGGGTAGAAGACAAGATAAAGCCAACCGAAGAGCAATTACCTGAGGGCAGCCCAAAAACACCCCATCGAACGATTACCAATAAAGCCCCCCAATCAGCCACCGAACCCCGGATACAACGAGCCGCAGTACCCATTTTGCCCAAATTATCAGAACACGACGTGATGAAAAGCCTAATCTGGACACGGGTCTTAGACACACTCACAGAACTAGGAGTCAAAGCAGATTTTGTTGCAGATGCGCCTGATTCTGCAACCCTTAATAAATACAACATTTACCACAATGATCCCTTACGGGCTGTAAAAGTTAAACTAATTACTGCCCTGGAAGCAAATGACCAAATTAGTAAGGGCCGCAAACTGCTACTAAAAGAAATGATAATTAAACCAGAACAGGTACTTCTTGATCTACCTCGCTTTCCTACAGTGAGAATTGGGGATATAACTATTAATCAGCAAGATGTGCCGGAACAAGAATCAATTGCTGAGATCAGCAAGCTTATTGCAGCCCATGTCGAATCAAAGAATCCAACCCTTGTTCAAGCTGTATATGACAAAAGAGATGAACTGCTTTATGCGACATCTCAGACTTTTTTTGAAAGCTTATCAAAAAAGCAATCGAAGGATATCCGTTTTAAAGATATAACAGGCAACCCCTTATGGGAAAAGGCCAATACAAGTAAGGCTATCAACATAACCTCATTTGAAATGGAAAAGACATATGTTCTTAAACCAACCACGCTTATCATCACTCGCTCAAAAGAGATTCCCTATGTATCAATTGCTGGTGAGGAAGGAGAAAAGCGTCTCACTATGACAGTTGAATGCCGCTATAACTTAAAATCAAGTGATGTAGTCTTTAATGCCACCTATGAACTAGATGGAAAAAAAGAGACTTGGCAACTTTAAAATAACCCCAAAATCTCCAAATCAGTTATTATCTATGCCGTACATAATTAAGGAGATACGGTATGACGCTTAATGCTATTAATAATTATTTTAAAGTTCTTGCTAACGATGTTGCTGTTCTTAAAAGAAACGCACCCGCTGCACAACAAACAAGGGATGCACGAATAGCTGCACTTGCTCTTCATGTATTTGCAGGCGCTCTTGTTGTAGGCGCCGTATGCGCAGCCTTAACGCTCGCGGCTACACCTCTATTTTCAGCCTGGAGAATTTATCATGCTATAAGCATAATTGCTGGAGCCATCTTAGGCCATGATTTCTTACAGTTAGCACACAATATACATAGAAAATGTGCATTGCTAGAAAACGACAACTTCTTCGCGCAAATTTTTAATAACATCTCACTTGCAGCCGCTCAAATAGAAGATCAAAACTATGAAGCAGCATACAGAATACCTTTTGTATTAAGGGACTGCGCGCTCCTTCCGATCTTCGCACGAGAAGTAAACGCCCCTGCCCACTAATAGCTTCTTAGGCCAACTCATCCCGAGACAACAGGTCGTTTTGTTTTGCCTGCACAAGCTCGGGAGGAGTCTCCTT
>JAYRNE010000359.1:0-8079 GCA_041912355.1 Chlamydiales bacterium | reverse complement strand
TCTCACACCCATAGCAAGGGCTTTATAAAGCTCTTCACCTTGTTCAACATGAGGCTGCTTTACACCTTTTGTATGGTCCATATCATAAATCACACTGTCTTCAGAAAAGCTTTTAGCCTGAGCTAAAAGTTCCCCATTTGGTGCTACAACAAAGCTTGAACCATCAAAGAGAAGGCCATCTTGCCCCCCTACTTGGTTGACAAGGACAAGAGGTGCATGCAGCCGCTTTGCTACCTTCTGAGCAACAAAATGACGCGATTTTATCTTTGTAATAGAATAGGGCGATGCAGAAATGTTGATAACGAGGTCAATCTTATTTTGGATAAAGCATTCTAAGGGATCATCTTTGTAGCGGTTTTCTAAAAAGCTATCAAAAGCTGGCCATATATCTTCACAGATAGTTATGCCTATCTTTTTGCCTGCAATCCCCCACACCCTCTCACCTTTTGCTGGCTCAAAGTAGCGCCACTCATCAAAGACATCATAGGTTGGAAGAAGGCACTTATCCTGAAAGCCCACAATAGCCCCATCTTCTATTATGCACGCTGAATTGCAAAGAGGCTTCCCTGGAAGTCTTATGTTTTCGCGAACAGTGCCCACAATCACGCTTATACCCTTAGACGCTGCTACGATGCGTTCTAAAGCTGCCTCTTGCTGGTCCACAAAGCCTGGCTCCAAAAAGAGGTCCTCAGGGTTATAGCCGCATATTGCCATCTCGGGGAAGACAACAAGGTCAGCCTTCTCATTTTTTGCCTTCTGAATCGCTTCTAGAATATGGTTTGTGTTGTAGGTAAAATCGCCGAGTATGGGATTAAGCTGTGCGATATATAATTTCAAAGGATGTCTCCCCATTCGAGTTTCTTTGCTTTCTTGTAGCGCTCTTCTGATTTTTTGGATATCACCTCTTGCGAAAGCTTACCCTCATGCGTGCAGAGCTTTACGTGCATGTGGCCAGATCGCTTGAGAGGATGCGTAAGTATCCTATCATGCGCAGTATGGCTTATTGGCAGCTTCGTTGCAACAAGGTAGCAAAACTTTTCATCTTCATAGCCAAGCTCTCCCCCCTTTAGCTGGCGATGCAGGCGGCTTCTTGCAAGTCGCACGCTAAAGTGGCACCAGTCTGGAGCAATCAAGGGACATGGTTTATTATGTGGACATGGCGCTACTACTATGAAGTTCTCGTTAATAAGTGCCTCTCGCGCTTTCATAAGCGTGGCATAGCCATGGGGCGTTCCTGTATCAACAAGTACGATGCAGCTAGATGTAGCGCCAATAAGCCCTTTAATCATTGCTTCTTGCTCGCTATCTTCTAGCTCTGAAAGCATATACGATGAAGTGACAAGATCAAACTGTCCACTTGGTAAGGTTTGCTGCCAGCTTACCTTCTTATCCCCCAAAAAATGGTTAGCGATTGGAATAAAGGCAAGATCTCGCTCTACAAGGGTAATTTCTTCTGGAAGCGGAATATGCTCCCTAAGCGCCAAAACCACCGTTCCTGGGCCAGAGCCTACATCAAGTAAACTCCTAGGTCGAAACTCTGGAACCATCTCTTGCATTCGTCTAAAGACTTCAGAACAGGCAGCAAAGGTAGCAGGCATGCGGCAGGCTATATAAGCAAGGTGCTCTTCATTATTTTTTAAATCTTTATTTTGATAAAACCGGTAACGGTGTGAGAGCGAAGCGTAATGGCTTTTCAGGCTTACGTTAGCAGTTAGTTCATCGATGATTGAATAGAGAGGGTTCATAAAGGTATTGACTTAGAACGAGTTAAAGTTGGATAATTCTATGCTTTCTAACTCGCAAATTATACAGGAAAGTATGACAAAAGGCCAACTCCAAATACATAGCCAAAACATCTTGCCAATTATTAAAAAATGGCTCTACTCCGAAAAAGAAATTTTCGTTCGCGAACTTGTTTCTAATGCATGCGATGCTATCGTCAAACGCTCTATTGTAGACTCTCGCGACGTCGAACCGCACAAAATTACAATACGCATCGATAAAGAGGCAAAAACTCTTACCTTCTCAGACACCGGTATTGGCCTAGATGCAGATGAAGCCGAAAAGTACTTAGCACAAATCGCCTTTTCCGGCGCTGAAGAGTTTGTAAAGGCCTATCAAGCAAAAGATGCCTTTATTGGCCACTTTGGCCTTGGATTTTATTCAGCCTACATGGTGGCCGACCGGGTTGAAGTAAAAAGCCTCTCCTATAAAGAAAAGGCATCTAGCATCATCTGGAGCTGCGACGGAACATCTGAGTATGAAATTATCCACAGCGAGCGAAGCGATGTGGGCACAGACGTTATCCTCCACATCGGAAAAGACCACGAAGAATTTTTAGATGAAGAGCACCTCTTGCAATACGTCCGCCGCTTTTGCTTGTTCATGCCCTTCCCCATCTATGTCAACGACACACTTGTGAATGCTAAAGAACCCCTTTGGCAAAAGCCCGCTACAAACTGTACAGATCAAGAATATACCGACTTTTACCAAGAGCTTTATCCTTATGAAGAAGAGCCCCTCTTCTGGATACACCTCAACGTCGACTACCCCTTTCATGTTAAGGGAATTTTATACTTTCCACGCATCCACAAAGACTTTGACTTCAACAAAAACAAGATAAAGCTCTACTCAAACAGGGTCTTTGTTTCAGATGACTGCAAAGACATCCTTCCAGAATATCTTACCGTACTAAAAGGCGTAATAGACAGCCCAGATATTCCCCTCAACGTATCTCGAAGCCACCTACAGGTTGACAAAACCGTAAGAGCCCTTAGCGGCCACATCGCCAAGAAGGTTATCGATGCTCTTGCAGTACTTTACAAAACCGACTCTGAACGCTTCTACCGCGTATGGGAAAGTGCTGAATTTATTGTGAAGATAGGCTTTTTGAATGACGAAAAATTTGCCCAAAAAGCAAAAGAGCTCATGGTATGGAAGACAACAAAAGGAACATATGTCACTCCCGACAGCTCTTCAACCTACTACTACATTACCGAAGAGCAAAAGGGCCTTCCTCTCATTGAACTCTATGAACAAAAAGGCATAGATGTTCTTATTGCCAAAATGCCGATTGATGCTGCTGTGATGGCACAACTTGAACGTGGCTCATCTCTTCGCTTTAAGCGAATTGATTCTAGCGTGCAGGATAGCCTCATCGATAGTTCCAAAGAAAAGACGGTGCTCGATGCTGATGGCAAAACAGAAGCTGCACGTCTTGCAGACTTTGTCAGAACAAGCCTAGACACATCATCAATAGAAGTAGAAGCAAAAAGCTTAGCCGCAGAAGATACTGCTGGCATCATCGTGCTAAAAGAAGAAGAGCGGCGCTTACGGGACTACCTTGCTCGCATCTCTAAAGAAGAGATGCCCTCAGCACCTGTTAAAAAGACCTTTATAATAAACACCAATAGCCCCTTACTCCAAAACGTATATAAAATGCGAGAAAGCAAGCCTGATCTTGCCAAGATGATGGTTCGCGAGATCTATGACTTAAGCGCTCTCGGGCAGCGAGAACTCAGCGCAGAAGAGCTAAAGGGCTATTTAAAGCGCAGCACGAAACTATTAGAAACAATAGCACTTCATATATAAGGTCGTACTAATGAACACGAGAGAGTCACCAAGATCAGCAAGAGCGTATGAGATAGAGAGAAAGTTTGGATATTTTTTCTCAAATTTCTCATGCTATCTCACTATTCTTAGTGGCTCAGTGGTTACCTATGCCACAGCACTTTTCCTGATTGTAGCCTCGTCGCTAACAGCTCAAGACGCCCTCTACCTCACCTGGCAGAACGATCCTACAACAACGATGACCATTCAGTGGCTTTCAGACCTTAAAAGCGAAAGCGATGAAGTAGAAGTGCAAAAGCAGGGCGAGACAGAGTGGAAGAAGGTGCAAGGCACACATAAAGCCCTCCCTCACGATGCACCTCACTTTGTCCATACAGCAGAGGTAAAAGACCTTACTCCCGATACACGCTACACCTTTCGACTACCTCAAGATCAAACAGAGTATGCCTTTCGCACTATGCCTAAAGACAACTCTAAGCCCATCCGATTTGCTGTAGGCGGTGATGCGTACCATGACGACGGTAAAGACTTTGAAGAGATGGCAAAGAAAATTGCCTCTACAGCCCCACAGTTTTTTTTACTAGGCGGAGACATTGCCTACAGCGTAAAAGAAAAACGCGATGGCATTGACAAGTTTGACAGGTGGCTTGGCTTTTTACAGATATGGACAAGGTGTATGAAGGCTCCTGACGGCTGCCTCATCCCCCTTATCCCTGCAATTGGCAACCACGAGGTTGTTGGCTACTACGACAGAACACCCGATAAAGCGCAGTTTTTCTATGCCCTCTTTGCCTGCCCTGGGCCGCAAGGGTATAAATTGCTTACTTTCGGAAAGTACATGGCAATAAGCATATTAGACACAAACCACACCCACCCAATCGCAGGCGCCCAAACAGAGTGGCTGCGAGATGCTATGCGTAAAAGCTATAGCTTCACACACCGCTTTGCGATTTATCATGTGCCAGCTTACCCATCAGTGCGCTACTTCCGACTCAAAGAGTCGTGCGCTGTGCGTAAACACTGGGTGCCCCTTTTTGAGCGCTATAGCCTGCATGCAGCCTTTGAAAACCATGAACACTGCTATAAGCGCACCCACCCACTTATCGATAACTGTGAGCATCCCAAAGGTGTTCTCTACTTCGGTGATGGCTCATTAGGCGTAAAGCCGCGCATTCCAAAACGAGCAGGCCGCACCTCCTATCTTGCCAAAACAAAATCGCGTCGCCAATTCCTGCAAGTCACCATCACAAAAGATGCGCGCTACTATGAGGCAATAGCATCTGATGGCGAAATCATCGACAGCTACACCCAAAAGGTTCTGCCGCCTGAAGAGTTTTAAGAAGAAAGCTTCGCCCCAAAAAAAGGACCAAAAGGACTATCAATAAACCTTCATTGATAGTCCTTTTGGTCCTTTATGTCCTTTTGGTCCTTTTTTTGGGGCGAAGCTTACATCTTCCCAGCCTTCATAGAGAGCCACGTCTCACGCGAGACAAGAGATGGCCAAGAGAGAAAATGTTCACGATATTCAGGGTATTCATGGTCCTCTACCCAGTGAAGATGTCCTTCTTGGACATGGTCGGGAAAGCGAATGCCGTAGAGGTGGTCTACCTCATGCTGGAAGACGCGAGCTGGCATGCCAGACAATTCTTCTGTTATCCGGTTACCATTTTGATCAAATGCTGTGATGATAATCGTTTGCGAGCGCTCTACAAGCCCGACAAGATGGCTATCGACTGAATAGCATCCCTCGCGGCCAAGTAGAGTTTCATTTGAACGAGATACTATTTTGGGGTTGATGTACGCTTTTAACTCACCAAGCTCTCGGCCCTCTGTAAGGCCGGTATCCACCAAAATTATTTGTTTGTTTATGCCTATTTGAGGAGCTGCTAAGCCCACCATGACTTTGCCTTGAAGCTCCTGCCGCTCTCCCCTTGCAATCTCAAACATCTTGGTAATTATTGCTTGAATAGGGTCACTGTTAATGTCCTCTTCGGCAACTTCAAGTGAGGGCATAGAAAGAGAGGGATTTCCCGGAGCAACAAATACCATTTCACCAAACAGGCTGGCAAAGGATAGGCTACATAGAACAACGAGCAGGCTTTTCATGTCACACTCCCGAAAGAGTGTGAGTAGATTGAGATCATTAGGCCTCTTCAGCAGATGTACCTGGTTGGACATCGCTGATAGCAGCTTTTAGGAATTCAAGTTCAGCGTCACCGGAGCGTATAACAACGGTCTCTTCTTTGATTTTGCTGACAGTGCCAACTACGCCCATGCAGATTACGCGATCGCCCTTTTTCATAGCACTGCGTTGGTTGTCTAAGGCTTTACGGCGCTTTTGTTCTGGACGCCAGAGGATAAAATAGAAAAAGGCAATGGCTATTGCAACCATCACTAAAGTTTGGGTCATGCCTTGATCGGCAGGAGCAGCTTGTGTCTCGCTTGCCGCGGAAAGTGAACTTGTTACTAACAAGCTTAAAAAATAGATTGAGTTCTTTATCATAACCAGCGTTCCTCACGGTATAAGTTTGGAAAATATTACACATTTAGTGATAAAATTACAATGTTTTCCACATGGATGGTTTGCGGAAACTGGTCGATTGGCTGTATAGCTCTCACTTTGTATCCTGCCTGGAGAAGATCCTCAAGATCAATTTTTTGGGTTTTGGGATTACAGGAGACGTAGATGATGGTTTTGGGTGCTAATGCCACAATGTGCTTTATCGCGATCTTGCCAAGGCCAGTTCTTGGCGGGTCTACTACTACAGCATCTGCCTTTGGAAGACTTTTATCTTCTAAGGCCTTTGCAACATCTGCCCGTATGATGCGAAAGTTTGGAATTTTCATCCTGTCGCTATTTACCTTGGCATCATAGGCACTATCTGCAGAAATCTCGATTGCAACAACCTCTTTTACACGGCTTGCCATACACATGCCAAAGATGCCAACTCCGGCATAAAGGTCATAAAGCACCGCATCGCTCTTTAGCTCTGCAAGCTCTAAGGCACGCTCATAAATGCGGCTTGCCTGCAGCGAATTTGGCTGAAAAAAGGAGCTCGGGCTTAGGCAAAATTCTAACGTTTTATCGTGGATGCGTAAACGCTCTTTAAAGCTATCTGGGCCTAGGAGCAGCATCTCAAAAAATTGCGTTTCCCTTCCCTTGTGTACCTGCTGGATACGAAGGACGATCGTTAAAGTAGCATCGCCTTCTGGAGTTGCATGTTCCTTACATATCTTTACAAACTCATCTAGAATCGATCGTTTTATCGCATAGTCTGGATTGCCAGAAACTGTAAGGATAATCACTCTATCATGCGTAGTATGAGCCTCACGCATCGTAAGGTAGCGTACGTGGCCTTTATCTTTGGGGCCGTAGTAGGCTAAAAGAGCTGTTGTTTGCCACCAGGCGTATACAGCTTGCAGCGTCTTACTTATCCAGGAACTTGTGAGGGGGCACTCTTCAATAGTAAACACTCTTCCCCGAGAGCAGCGCATAATAAGGCCTAAAAACTTTTGGCCTTTTGTATCTTCAGAAAAGCTGAATTCCATCTTATTGCGGTAGCCATACTCTTGAGGCGAAGCGATGATGGGAAAAATTTTTGTTTCAGGACCCGCAACATCCAGAAAAAGAGCCTTTAGATGCTCTTCTTTAATTTTGAGTTGCTCGCGATAGGGCATATGCTGCCAGGTGCAGCCCCCACAAATAGCAAAGTGCTTGCATTGGGGTTGCACACGAAGCGGTGACGGCTTAACAACTTCAGTTAGCTCCCCGAGGAGACTTTTGCCTTCCTCAGTGCGTGTCTTTTTGCTTTTTGTGTAATAAAGATCGGCGATAACAGTTTCTGCAGGCAAGGCATTGGGCACAACCACATTATGTACATATCCATCTTGGCGTGTATATGAAGCTAAACCCCATCCCTCGGGGTGTAATTTGTCGATGTAAAGTTCGATGTTGTTCATGATAGCTTAGCCCCAAAAAAAAAGGACATAAAGGACAACCTGGAAAGGTTTTTTATTACGCTTCGCCCCAAAAAAAGGACCAAGAGATCGATCAAGATAGGTTTATTGATAGTCCTTTTGGTCCTTTATGTCCTTTTGGTCCTTTTTTTGGGGCGAAGCTATTAAAACAACAAAGGAGGGATGTTATCCCCCCTTTGTCTTAACAAAGCTACTATAAGAAATTACGCTTTCTTAACAGGTATTTTAGCTGTTGGGCGCTTCATCATCATAGGCTTCTTAGCTGGAGCTTTTGCTTTTGCTTTTGCCTTAGGTTGTGGCTTAGCTTGAGCTTTTGCTTTTGCTGGCTTTTTTGCAGCAGCAGATTTCTTCTGCTTCTTCATGCCGCCATGCTTCTCAGCTGAAATTGACTCTCTGCGGAAGTTCTTAGCAACTTTTTCGAGTCTGATTGTGCTCGTACGGACTCTTTGTGAAGCCGCTTTGTTGCCGCCAACTGCCTTTTCAAGATCAACTGAAATGCCAGCTAGCAATTCACGCATATGCTTTACTGTA
>JAYRNE010000358.1:0-4248 GCA_041912355.1 Chlamydiales bacterium | reverse complement strand
TATTTTAGGGGGGTTAGGGAGTCGTTATTTAGATATTTTTTAAGTGATGGAATCCAGAAAATGGGCTTTTTAAAGAAAGTAAACTGCACGTTGTCGGCCTTTAGGGTGTTGCTTTTTGAAAGGCGAACCTCTTTTGCCTGGATCGTCCAGTCATCTTTTACATTTTCATCCGTTGTCATGTAGCAGTCTTGAATGACGCTAGAGCCATCAGGATTAAGGGTAAGTTTGCTTCCACCTAAAAACCACGGCCCTGTGTCTGTGAGCACGTCGTAGATAATGGCACTTTGGTTATCTAGGTCAAATTCAAGCCTAGAGCCTATGTATACGCGATTTTTAAAGCGGAAAAAGAGGTCACCCTCTGCCTCTATGCGCCGTACAGGCTTGCCATTTTCTTCTTTATGAACATAGGTCATCTTCATCGCCTGCAGATAGAGGTCCTTGCCGGTAACCACTCCCCCCTTATCCGTTGTTGTGATGCCATCTTTATAGACAGGCGACTCCAGCTTGATATTCAGGCTTTTGGACAAGAGGTTAGGCACAGTAGGAAGCACTGCCACTAGGTGTGATGCGCAAAAGAGGCTGCAGGATAGTAGTATCGCTCGAATTCTCACTGACGAATAACCCATAATTTATGAGCTGATACTATAGCGGCTTTGGGATAAAGGCTCAAGGGACAAAAGGACGAAAGGGACACTCCCAGAGGCTAAAGGCCTCTGGGAGTGTTCCTTTCGTCCTTTGTAAATTTTATTGAAAAATGCTACTATATAAGAAAAAGAGAGATTATGGAACCACTACTACATAGCAATAATCCCGAACTTCATGAACTTGCACGGTTTGTTGCCGAAAAGTCTGCTAAATCAGATGAAAAGGCTGGCTCGGCCATTACGCAAAAGGCCTTTGAAGTCCTCAAGACTATTCAACAAAACCGCAACACCTACTATGCCGACAAAGAGCAGCTTGCCCGCATGGAGCATGATGTTAAAACAATACGCACAGAGATAAACAAGGTCTCTTCGGAGCTCTGGCATGAACATGAAGAAAAGGAAGGCCTTCCAGAAACCCTAAATCAAGCTCTTGCCTCTATGGCAAACCTGCTTACTGTCAAGTCGCTTCTTCTTCAAGAAGTATGGCACTTTTACCATGGCGACCTACTCTCTAAAGGAATTGCAGAGCTTACTACCAAAGCACAGCCAGGCGAGGCTAAAAAATTAGCTAGCGACTTTGTAAGAGCCTATACAGAAAAGCTTCTTAAAGAGGCCTATGAACAAGACAAAATGCCCCATTACCTTTTACGTGACTCTAGCTCTGTTACGAATGAGCCAGGGCAAGAGCATATCGTCCTTTCGTATATTACAAGCGGGGGCGAAATTCACCATAGCATGCTTACCTACACTGCTCTTCAAGACGAAAAAAAATGGATTCATCACGATTCTCGCAAGTGTTCAAAAAGCCTACACAGCCTAATAAAAGCTGTACTTACCGATTCAATCGGAATCACTCGCTCTGAGCAAAAGGCTACTCATTTTTCAGCCTCATATTCTTATTGATAACCAGGTTTCTTTTCATTCGACTTATGAAGGTGATAGCTGCTTTAATTTGCGGTTGGAGGTTAATAATTTTTTTGCTCTGAAGCACCAACGCCATAGTGGCCAGTTGTGGGCAATTGCGTTCCAGGTAGTATGTAGCTAACGGGCTGCTGAGGCTCGGTCTCTTCGGTTTTTTCAGTCCTTTCGAAGTGGGTAAGCTGTTGTGCTAACTCTGATTTGTTAAAAATGTTGCCTTGTAACCCCCTAAACTGTTGAAGGGCATCTTCAGCAGATAATCGTGCTTCTGGTGAATCTGCCTTCATCCTTGAAAGAAGTTCTTTCATCTCTGGAGAGAGTGCTTCTTGTTTTTTTGCTACCTTCTCTTTAACTTTTGCTGCGTCAACCTCTTGCTCAGCTGACAAAGGAATGAGCGGATTAAGAAGGGCGCTTTCATCTCTCGTTAAGCCAAATAGCATGGCTTCAAACGTCATGGCAGTAGCATAGACATCAGCCTTTAATATCCCTTCATTAATAGGGCAATGGGCCTTGCTTACTCTTTCGTCAATCGCCAATTCGACAAGCTGGGCTTCTTCTTGAAGTTTTTCGAAAATTGGAAGTTTTTCACTATACACTGCCTTTGCATCGTCATACTCTTTTTTCGCTTCCAACTCTTTTTGAGTTCCTTTAGCCTCTTCATATTTTTGCTTCTTTTCATTAAGAGTGGTTGCAATAGGTTCTAAATCCTTACGGGCTGTCTCTACTAGCTCTTTCTTAGCCACAAGCTCAGGATAGGCAGGATCTTCTTGCTTCTTTAGTTCTCTATTTAAAACCATTTGCTTTACTTCAGGGGACAAATAAACATTGTCACCGACAAAATAATGACACTGGTTTGGGTCATTCAGATTTCTTGATGTTCCAAAGTCACTTATTTTTGCTCGTGTCTTTTCACTCTCAGTATTTAAAAGTACGTTTGCAGGCTTCATATCTGATTGAAATATGTTATGTTTGTGAAGCCACGTAAGGCCTACTAAAACATCTTCAAAAATGGTATGCATTTCCCCTTCAAGAGCATTAATCCGATCTCCAACTAGTTGACTTTTCTTCGCTTCAGCCGTCTCTTCAGATTCATCGCTGCTCTCGACACTCTCCTCCAGCTCTTCTAGCTTAGTCTGAAGCTCTTCGTCTCCTGATGCTATATGTTCAATTTTATGCTCTAAATCACCACCGTTGCAATAGGCAGTAGTGACAGCGATTTTTTGACCTTCACCATTTTTTTTATTAGCAGGATATGCAGTAACACCAATACACTTTGCTACCCCTTCTGTAGGATCATCTTCTTGCAATTCCAAAATATGCGCTTGCATAACTTTTTCATTTTGAATAGCTACCTTATCCATTACCGTTTTGGGTTTCATGGTTCCAGAAACCCCTTTTGAAACTGTTACTTCTTGACCCGCTTTATTGACTGTTATAGTAATCGCTGATTTAACGGTTTTGAATCCCCCCTGTCCAATGTGCTCTCCCCACTTAGATTTTAACGGAATAATAATATCGCCACTTTTAGTAACGGTTACTGGAACAGGCAGATTAGTGACATCTGGACGTAAGTAGAGATCTTCCATACTACCTCTACTACTACTTCTCTTTTCTAAAGCATGACTTACAACAGTTGTAATTGATTCACGCGATGCAGCTAGGTAACTTGCGCGCATCTCCTTACATAACGCCCTTGCTTCTGCAAGGTTTTCTTTGGCTTCTGCTAAAATTCCCTCTTTAGTTTCGTCTAAAGTCCTAGGCTTTCGTGGATTGTCGACTTGTGCTTTAGCGGCCTTAACTTGTTCAGCAGCCTCAACGAAATTTTCTCTTCTAAATTCTAAAACATCCTTAGCAGCCTGATTGTAGGCCTTTCTTGAATTTTCTACCTTTTCTTTTGCCTGATTATATTCAATCGAACCTGGCTTTTGCTGTTTGAAAGCTTTTTGTGCTTCTTCAAATTCAGCTTTACTCTCACTTTTAACAGCAAGATAGTACGTTTCTTTTGCAGTCTTTACTTTTTCTTTTGCCTGATTATGTTCTACTGTACCTGGAGTAAGAGTATCCAATTCTTTTTGTGTACTTTCTAATTCAGCTTTAGAATCTGATACCGAAGCACTTACTGCCGGCTTACAATTAGAAATCTCCTCATCACTATCAATTAATTGTTTCATCACTCCGTCAACTAATTTCTGACACGTATGCTCATCAATTCCAGCATGGGCACCTTCATTTCCCTCTCTTAAAGCACTCAATGCCTCATGATCAAGAGATACTATTGTGGCTGCAGTTGGTGGTGAACCTTTAAATTTTTGAAAAATTGTATTGGTATTTTGGGCTGTGGTTTTAAATTCAGAAGGCCCAGCCTCTTCCTGAATTTTTATTTCAGGAACAGAAACCACTTCCACTTCACTAGGTAAAGGCGCACCATATCCCCCCCCGCGCTGCTGAAATTCAGCAAAATTACCGCCATACATAGAAGCTCCTTATTTACACCCGGCTATACCATTATTATAACACATATAATAATTTTTTTATCTATTAGCTTTTTCCTGGGCGATTTCCTCGAAAATGCGGGGGGCATGCTGGAGGATTATGGGGGACTGGGGGTTAGAGGGGTGGCGCCTGGCGTAGGCAACTGCCTGCTTTAAGAGGGATTCTGCCTGGTCGTAGTTTTTTAGGGCTATAC
>JAYRNE010000357.1:0-4260 GCA_041912355.1 Chlamydiales bacterium | reverse complement strand
GGCCTAAGAGATCTCTCTACCCAAGGCGCTTTATTTGAAAAGAAATTGGCTGAAATTTGGGAAGCAAACCCTGATCTTTCTCTAGAAGATGCAGCAAAAGAGACTTCTAAGTGGATCTCTCCCGTTAAAGATAACATCCCCGTACACTCAACAGGTGCTGCTGTTGACATTCGCCTCTGGAACGAAGAGCGTTCAGACTATCTTGACATGGGCCCCTTCGGCGCCATTTGGGGGGCAAACCCGCTTGCTCCAACCTTTTCAGAAGGCATTACAAACAGTCAACAGGCTAACCGTTATTATATGCTCCTAGCAGCAGCAAAAGCCGGCCTTACTAACTACCTCAATGAATACTGGCATTATTCGTTGGGTGACAGGTATGCAGCATTTTGGGAGGGGGCTTTTGAGGCTAAATATGGTTCGGCTGGTTATTGAGATGTAAAGTAATTTACGAAATTATTATAAAAATACCTTTACAAAAATCACGGCCTTCTATATGATTTTTATTTTAATTTAAATAGGGAGATAGATATGTCGTTTTTACCTGCAGTAGGAACATCGGTTATTCTGGGTGGAGTAACAGGGATTGGCGCTGTTGGAAGCGCCGTTGTGAGTAGAGCTGGTACAAGCTATTTTTGTACGCTTTCTGAAAAATGCGCCGAGAATCAAAGAACAGAAACTATAGCAGGCCACACCTGGAAGGCTGCAGCTTGGCGCGTTGCAAAGGCTGCTAGTTTGGCACTTAGCGCTCTTGTTGGTACGCTTGGAGCTCTAGCTACTGGCCTTTATGTTAGCACACTAACAACACTCTTTTCTGGCGGCGTCTTAACACCGTTAGCTATCGGAGCAGGCGTTGGTACGGGACTTGGCCTTGAGCTTGCCGTTATTTTGAAAATTCTACAGCAAATAAAGCAAAATAGAGCCATTGCGACAGCTCCTGTTGCTGGATAGTTTTTTTTATAGCGTAGGCATTAGCCTACGCTATCTCGAGTTTCGATATTTGCCGCAGGCTCTGGAGCGCGGGGCAGCTATGCACCGCTCTCAATTTATGCACGCACTTTATTGGAAAGTACGTTTAAAGCCTAAAATTAGCTACGCGATTTTTGTTCATACGCTCGTGACATATTTTGAGGGTTCTTGAATGACGGGACCTTATCGTTGTTATGGTCTACGGCAAAATTGAGAGCGGTGCATAGCTGCCCTGCTCACAATTTATGCCAAAGTGATTTAGCATTAATTGCTTACAAACAGGATATCGTTAAGGTTGGTTTAGCGCCTATCACGCAATTGACTTAGGCAAAATTGAGAGCGGTGCATAGCTGCCCCGCACTCCCAAATCCCTTCGGGCGATGAACGTCGAAACTCGAGATAGCGTAGGCATTAGCCTACGCTATTTGAAATGTTATTGAGAAACTTGTAGGGGTGTGCCCCAACCACTGCCCATGGCGGCTTGGGCAGAGAAAATAGCAAACTTGCCTTCAGGGATAGTCATACAATACCAAATAACTCCAATTGCGCCAGCGCTATCTACATTTAATTCAAATGACTGTACGTATTGTAGCGGATCAGACACCACGTTTATTCCCGTCCAGCTACCTCCAAAGGGAAGTTGTGTAGAAAAAAGTCTGGGCAACATATGAGTAGGATCTACTCCATAATCAGATATCCAGACAGCTACAGCATTTCCAGTGGAATCTACGGCAAGAGCGGGCGACTTTGAATTTATAGATTGATCAGAAATAATTACTGGTGTGGACCATGCAGTTGCTAAGCCTGCTTTCGTAGCAGCTTTAATGCAGTTTTTTCCATTAACCTCTTCAATCCAAAGAGAGACCATATTGCCATTTGGATCAATTGCCATTGTAGGTGAATCGATTAGGCCAGCCGCGAGCTTTCCTGCACAAAGAACAAGGGCCATTGCCATAACCTTTGCAATCGACGATATTTTTTGAACACTAAACATAAAATTTCCTCCTGTAAAGATTGTTGCATATCTACATGCAGGATTGAGAATAATATGTCAACTTAAAAAGATTAGCGCTGCTCTTGTGCAGCAAGCTTTGCAATCTTTTCTTTTAAGAGTTCGTTTACAAGCTGTGGGGATGCGGTGCCTTTTGTGGCCTTCATAACTTGGCCTACTAAAAAGGCAAAGGCACGATCTCGCCCTGCTAGGTAAGAGTCTATAGAGTCCTTGTTTTCAGCAAGAACTTTGTCTACAAGTGCCTCTATAGCGCCTTTATCGTTAAGGGGCTGGTAGTCGGGGTTTTTGGCGATGATGCTGCTGGCTGTTGTGCCAGGAGCTAGCACCATCTCATCCGCTACACTTTTTGCAATTTTGCCGTGGATGTCGCCTTTATCAATGAGGTTTACAAGTTCGGCAACATGCTCTGGCAGAATAGGCGTTTGATAGATAGCAAGGGTTTTCTCTTTTAGCCTTCCTGCAAATTCTACGATAAGCCAGTTAGCTAAGTTTTTTGCATTGGAGCAGGTTTTTAAGGATGCTTCAAAGTAGTCAGCAAGCTTTTTGTCACTAGCAATAAAGAAGGCAATGTGGGCGGGTAAGCCCAAAGAAGCCACGTAGCGCTTTTCCTTTTGTAAGGGAAGCTCTGGCAGCGTTTTCTTAATATCATCCACATAGCTTTGGGTGAGGACTAAGGGGAGTAGGTCAGGCTCGGGGAAGTAGCGGTAGTCATCGGCGTACTCTTTTTTACGCATAAGCACCGTTTCACCTCTATCAGGGTCCCACCGATGGGTTGATTGGGTGATTACCTCTTTAGGATCTAGAGTGGGGTTTTCTTCGTAGGCTTTAATCTGTCGATAGATTTCGTGATCGATAGCAAGCTCAAGATTTGAAAAGGAGTTCATGTTTTTGATTTCAATCTTGTTGCGAAAGCCTGTTTCGCCCCTCTTTCGAACCGAAATATTTACGTCAAAGCGTAAAGATCCCTCTTCCATGTTGCAGTCGGAAGCATCGATATATTCTAGGATAGCCTTTATTGCCATAGCGTAGCTAGAGGCCTCTTTTGGCGTGCGCATGCAGGGCTCTGAGACAATTTCAATGAGAGGCACGCCTGCACGGTTAAAGTCAACGCCTGCAAAGGTGGTAAAGTGCTTCAGCATGCCTGAGTCATCTTCAATATGGGCGCGCGTAATCTGAAATTCCTTTTCAGCACCATCTACAACAGCAATAACGCTTCCGCCCACAATAATTGGTGTTTCATACTGGGTGATCTGGAAGTTTCTTGGGTTATCGGGGTAGAAGTAGGACTTTCTATCAAACTGGCTTACAAGGTTGACATGAGCGTTGATGCTCAAGCCAAACTGCACGGCCTTTTTTACGGCTTCTTTGTTGATGACAGGAAGTGAGCCTGGAAGGGCAGTACTTACTTCAGAAATATTGGTGTTAGGCTCATCTCCAAAGTGGTTAGCATCGCTACTAAAGAGCTTTGATTTTGTGTTAAGTTCGGCGTGGATTTCAAGGCCGATGATTGGTTCCCAGTCTTTCATGGTGTTAAAACCCCTCTCGAGATGCGTTTATGGAAGTCTGTTGCCTGCTCAAAGGCGTAGGATGCTTGGCAGACTAATACATCGCCAAGTTGCGGGCCTATAAGCTGCAATCCTAGAGGCTTATTCTCTTGTGTAAAGCCAGAGGGCACGCTCATGCCAGGAAGTCCAGCAAGGTTTAAGCCGATGGTATAGATATCTTCAAGGTACATCTCAAGTGGGTCTTGAATACTGCCTAGGGTAAAGCAGGCCTTTGGTGTAACAGGCGTTGCAATAAGGTCGCATTGAGAAAAGGCCTTTTCATACTGCTTAATGATGAGCGCGCGAACCTTCTGCGCCTTTTTATAGTAGGCATCTTTATAGCCTGATGAGAGTACGAATGTTCCAAGGAGTATGCGCCTTTTAACTTCAGCTCCAAATCCCTCTTCACGAGTTAGGTCATATACTTCATCAAGTGTCTTTGCTTGACTTGAGCGTAAGCCATAGCGAATGCCATCAAAGCGGGCTAAGTTCGTTGAAGCTTCAGCTGTTGCCAGAATGTAGTAGGTCGGAAGGGAGTATTTAAGGAGTGATAGGTCAACTTCCACAAGCTCGCAGCCGAGCGTTTTTAATGTGTTCATAGCTGCTTGAAAGTTATCCATAGTCTCTTTTCGAAGGCCTTCTAAAAACTGCCATGGCACTCCGATCTTAAGTCCTTTAATCGGCTTTTTTATTGCCTCTAGGTATTCTTCTGGGCCTTTTTGGATGCTTGTTGAATCT
>JAYRNE010000356.1:0-2488 GCA_041912355.1 Chlamydiales bacterium | reverse complement strand
GATTGTCCTTTTGGTCCCTTTGGTCCTTTTGGTCCTTTTTTTAGGGCGAAGCTTACTTCTCTAGCTAAAATTTTGCAAATGCTTTATTATAGAAGCATGCAAACTACCCGTGAAGCAACAGATGCTACCTCCATTCAGGCAAAAGAAACAAAGCACCTCTTATTTGTTTCTAACCTCCTTCAGGAGCCTTTTATTGCATTAAACTTGATGCTAGATGTGCTCTTAGTTGCCTATTTTGGAGCCACAACCTTTGAAATTTCTATTCTTACTACTCTGCGGCCTGTACTTGCAGTATGTGCCTTTTACTGGGGCTCTATGCTGCTCTATAGACCTGAGCTTCTACGGTTTAGCTTGGTAAGCGCTACAGCACTTGCTACTATTTTTTTCGTTTTTGCGCCATGGTCAGAAAGCATTTGGTACTTTATTCTAGCCGAATGCTGCTTTGTGCTCTTTTGGCGAGCCGCTCACCCTGCGCAAATGGAAATATTAAAGTTAAATTTTGATAAAGGAGTCAGGGAGCGCTTTTTTTCACAAGCGCTTATTGTGTCGCACGCATCAGGTATGCTCATCGGACCCCTACTTGGCCTCTTTCTCAAATTCTATCCGAACGTCTGGAAAGAGCTATTTTTTGTAGGTGCACTTTTATATGTAGCTTCTGCCTGGGTAAAGCGCTCATTTTATGTACCACACACGCCACAAGCAAAAGTTGCTATTAAGAGTATAAAATGCCTTCTTATTACCCCATGGAAAGAGTCGTGGAGGCTACTTCAGACAAATAGGCTTTTTAGACAGTTTCAGCTTGGCTTTTTTATTGCAGGATCGGGGCTTATGTTTGCAAAGCCCTCTATTCCCGGCTACCTTACAAGCCTAAACTTATCATTTTTAGAAATTTTCTCTCTATTTACCCTGCTTGAAGGATTGGGCTTTATCCTGACAGCAAGCCTTTGGGCGCGGCTTTTACAGACATCAGGCATTCATAGAACAGCCTGCCTTGTTGCCACCTGCTTTTCGTTTCAGCCACTTTTTTTAATTATGCCTTCAATATCGCCTGCCTTTGTCTTTTTGGCCTACTTCTTTTATGGAGCAGCTCAAAGTGGCTCTAGACTTGTCTGGAATCTTTCCGGCCCACACCTCTGCGGCAAAGAGTCAAGCTCACAATACACCTCTGTAAACATCCTGGCAATAGGCGTACGGGGCTCTTTTGTCCCCCTTCTTGGCGCAAGCTTCACGCAAATTTTCAGTCCCGAAGCCTCCCTTGCCGTCAGCTTCTTATTCATGCTTGCAGGCAGCTTCTACCTCTTTAGAGTAAGCTTCGCCCAAAATCAAAGCACGAAGCTTTCTTGAAATTAAATGCTAAATAAGAGTATGGATGGGCTATAACAAAGGAGTATACCCATGCCAAGCCTACAAGATCCAGGCGATATGTCTTTAGCTAATCTGGACAAACTGCACCACGCTATAAAGGCAGCAGAAAAGCATGTTGCCGAAGAACGAAAAGAGCTACCCCAAAAGGGTCTTCCGGGCTGGGTTCCAACAACAGGTAAAGCTGCAGGTGAAAATCTCAAAAAGATGGATAAAGCTATATGGAATGCTTCACTGCTCTTGCGTGACCTGAACCACAAAAAAGGCAGCCTAAGTAAGCACGACATGGATGAAATCAAAAAGCATACGAGTGCTATGAACGATCTTCTCAAACAAAAGTTACAGTAGCTTTAAACTAAAGCCACAATGCATTTTAGGCTTGACATAGCCTCCTCAAAAGGTACACACTCATTGCCTTAAAAAAGGAGCATATCATGCAAGTCCATGGCATTTCAGAGTTACACTATATCGCACCCCTTGCGAATTTGGAATCCATTTTCGAAAGAGGCCTTCTTTCGCATAATGATGCAAAAGCACTCAAAAAAGAGGATGTCTCTATGGCAAGCGCGCAAGACATTCGCGCTGGAAGAGACATTCCCGCTCCTCTTATGGGTACAGCACGTAAAATTCATGAATGCACAAACGTCTACTTTAACGCAAAAAATCCCATGCTTTTTAAGTTAAAAGACCAACATGCTACGGTTTGCGTTTTAAGGCTAAAGCCTGATCTTCTTACACTGCCTCAGGCTGTTATTGCAGATCGCAATGCTGCAGCGAATAATGTTCGCTTTACACACGTTACTGAAGGCGTTAACAACCTTGCAAGGAATGTACTCTTTGGCGATTTTTGGAAATCTAATAGGAATAGCCAAGAAGATAATAAGGTAAATGGCCATAAACGCTGTGCAGAGCTTCTTTTACCCCATGCAATCCATCCAAGCTTTATTGGAGGCATTTTTGTTGCGACTAGCGAGACAAGAGATGCCATTCTTGCTAAGTTCCCACAGGGCTGCCCCGTCCCTATCACCGTTCATCCTGCATTCTTTTTCCAAAAGTGCCTAAGCGCAAGCCCTGCTATTCCCCCCCTTGCTAACACCCTATTTGCTGCGCCTGTTAAAGAGCGCGT
>JAYRNE010000355.1:0-7794 GCA_041912355.1 Chlamydiales bacterium | reverse complement strand
AGGACCAAAACGACTAAGGACATAAAGGACAACAATAACCGTTATCGTGTCCTTTATGTCCTTAGTCGTTTTGGTCCTTTTGGTCGTTTTGGTCCTTTCGTCCTTTTGGTCCTTCGTCCTTTAAAACCGCTTGCGATGAGCTAATCGAGCCTTTGTCATGCGCTCACGGAAGCCTCCTTCCTTAACAAATGCTAGCTCGAGTGTTCGAATTTGCTGATCAAGTAAATATGTTGTCACCTTAATTAGCCCAATTAAAACATTAGCAGAAATTTCAGGATCACTGTTCTCAATACCTTTCTTAAAGGTTGCGTAGCAACCGTTTGGTTGTCGATTAAGCTCACTTAATCTCTTCGCATAAGGGTGGTCTTTTGACCATTCACCCAAGTTATGCGTCCGCAGAAAATCCCTATAGTCTATAAGCAACTCTTCGTGACTTGCTCGAGCGACATTTGTGAGCTTAATTTCCATCTCTTTAGAAGTGCCAGAGGCAAGACTTCCTTCTGCAATATTTTGCTTACCAGACCTCGCAGCCTGCACCATCTGGTCAATAGTACGATCGCCCTTACAAAAAAACCTGTCTGTAAAATAAACCGTACCATCATAGACTATTTCAGCCTTTTGATAGGAAAGTAGCTGCTGGTAACCGCCGTGCAGCGGAATAAAACCTATAGCCATTATAATGCCCCTCGCGTTCCATGAGCATGATGGCATTTTTACTCTTTTAGGTAAATATGATCACTCACAAGCTCGCTGTACCCTTTTTCTAAGGCATAAGCCTGGGGATATGTAGATTCTAAGATTGCTTTGGCAAGTTTTGCGCGGCGGCCTCTTGCACAATAGATATAAAGAGGTACATCCTTGGGAAGGTTAAGCGGAATGGTGCCCAAGCTAAGTTCGCTTAAAGGTAGGTGGATGGCGCCTTCTAGATGGCCTTCATCCCACTCCTCTTTTTCTCTTACGTCAATGTATATCTTGTTCATGTTTTAGTAATAGCATACCCTAAATGATAATTTGTCGTCAAAATAGCTAATCTTTATTTTCCTTGCGCTATATAGAAAAATCTGGTCTTTTATCTTCAATTTTCATTTAACGGAGAACGTATTTATGAAGCGTATGCTTTTTTTACAGATCACAGCGCTTGCCATGTCAACGCAGCTACTATTTGCTGCTGACACCAACGCTCACAACAAAAACAATGTAGCTAAACATCGAGTCAAGGTAGAGGCCCCCTACCGAAAGCCTGTCCCCCAAAAAGAGATTAAGGAAAAGCCGAAAAAATCTTTACGCGAGCACAAAGACAAAGACTGGATTGACCGCCTTCCAGAATATGTTCATAGCTTGATCGCCCAGGAGAGCAACTCATCATGCAAACACGACTCTAATAAATGCGAAAAAGGCCCCACAGGACCAACAGGTGCAATAGGACCAACGGGTGCCACAGGACCTAAAGGGACCCCCGGAATTGGCGCCATTGGCGATAGAGGACCAACAGGTCCAATCGGCTTGCAAGGACTATCAGGCCCTCAAGGCCTTATGGGACCAACTGGCGCACAAGGTGCACCCGGCCAAACAGGAGCGCAAGGCCCGCAAGGAGCAACAGGCCCGACTGGTGCGATAGGATTACAAGGACTTATGGGACCAACCGGCGCAACAGGGCTACAAGGCCTTATGGGACCAACTGGCGCACAAGGTGCTGCCGGCCAAACAGGCGCTCAAGGTCTGCAAGGAGCAACAGGCCCGACTGGTGCAACAGGGTTGCAAGGCCTCATCGGGCCAACAGGTGCAACAGGCACAGCAGGCCCCCAAGGCCTCATGGGACCAACTGGCCCAATAGGCGAGCAGGGCATTCAGGGTATCGCTGGTGTAACAGGCCCAACAGGAGCAAACGGTTCAGTAGGTCCAACTGGCCCAGCTGGAGCGCCACAACCAAGTAGCGCAGAATACAGCTTTTCAGGGCTTGTAACAGTACCCGCAGGCTTAGATGGCACCGTTACAGCATTTTTAGGTGACTATATTACCTATCCAGCATCCTCTTTAGTAACTGTACAGTACCCTGCTATTATCCCAACAACAGAGACAAAAGGCGGCCTAGTCATAAGCAACCTTTCAAATTTATCTATAACCCCGCTAACGGTAACTCTCTATGTAAATGGACAACCCACAACTGCAACCGTAACAGGCATCACTACTGAAGGATACCACCCCTTCAATTGCCCTTGCGTAATTAATGCAGGCGATCTTGTCAGCATTGCAGTAACCGCTGTACAAGACTCTGAATTAAATGGCACAGTCTTTGTGGTAGCCTATGTGCAGGTAATGTAGTAACAAAACGCTATGGGGGGCCTATTTTCGAATAACCCGAAGGGTCCACTCGTTAAAGTCGGGGGCTGAAGTAAGCTCCCCCATAGTGTCAAAAGTAAAGCCAGGCCATGATGGTGAGGGAGGGCCAGCAAGACTATCAGGGCTTACATTAAAGGTGACTATGATGTTAGGCCAAAGGCTTACGCCAGTTTGCTCACGATCACTCCACAACTTAGCAATCCCCTTATTTTCTTCATCTTTATTATCAAGATTTAGCAAGAGACGCATAAGCGGACTTTCTGAATCTATTGAATGCTGGTGCGCACGAAAGACACCTAAGAGCTTACTCGGACCAGTATTTGTAAGCGCAAAAAGCTCGTATGTAATTTTTTTGTTAAGCTTGAACCCTCGCGGCCTATAAAATAGCGGCAGATCTTCAATAACTTCAAAATCTGTCCACATAAAGCCAAGCTGTATGTTAAGGCACTTTCTGCCCTCTATCCAGCCATCCATGGTAGAGTGATTAACAGGTTGTATATGATCACAACAGGTGTAAGGGTAGGCTTCAACAATTGGAGTAAACTCCTCTTTTACCTCTTCACTTAATTTTGAATAGACCTCTAAGCGATTAAGCTCTCGTATCCACTCATATTCTGCATGGTCACTATTTAAGAGCTTTGTAGGTAAATAGCCAAGCTCTAAACCACCGTGACAAAGCTGTATGAAGATGTGGTTACAGCCTAAATAGATTGCCACAGGAAGTATATCATAGAGCCTATGAACGAGCGCTATCTCTTCTAAAGTAAACCCTTTTATTGCAAGCTCCTTCTGAAAGCCATAGTAGGCCGTGATGTCAAAATCTTCGTGGTTACCACGCACAAAAAAGACCCTGTCAGGGTTATCTACTTTAAGGCGCATGAGGGTGTAGATGCACTCAAGGCCATAAAGACCCTTATCTACATAATCGCCCAAAAACATCAGATAAAAATCCTCTTTTAGCTCGAAGCCCCTATCACCCTTCATATAGGGCGCAAGACTTGTTACTAAAGAATGGACATCCCCATGTAAATCACCGTGTAAGAGCACCCTCGAGCCGCTGGGTATTTCTATCTTCTGTACATAGTGCTGCCGAGCCATAATGCGGGAAGCATCAAAATAGTCTAAACTAGGAGCCACAAAATCTAGCCAGGATTCCTGATAGCTCAACGAACTTTTTTGCATGGTCTTAAAAAATTGCTCTTGCACTTCATAGAACGCGGCAAAATCTAATCCCGCAAGGCGCGCATCTTGCACGACTTCAAACATCATTTCTGGGTCGTCTCTATATCGATCAACATCTTTAGCAATTTCAGACTGACTTAAATAGGGAAGCTGATCAACCGCTACTTTTATTTCTGTAAACGAATTACAAAAACCAGAACATAAAACAAAAGCAACAACTATAAGAGAATAAAATATCATTCCCAAATTATAGCAAACAACCTCGAATTTAAACAAGATAGCGATCAGGGAAGGACTACCCGTATGCGCGCTTTATGTTTGGGGTCGTTAATGACAAGGTGCTTACCCTCTTGAAATTCTAAATAGCTACCATCGCGTTCGATCTTCTTAGGCGGAACCTGAAGAGGCCTTGGCAAGGGAAAGCTGTCACGAAGCACCTCATAGGCCTTCTCAGCATATCGCATGTCAAAATGCTCACTTTTTTCGCCTTTCTTAACAAACCAGCGGTGATAAATAAGCCTATCAACAGGATCGAGAGCCCATGTTATTGTACCCGTCTTTGTTGTAAATTTGCCTGTGGGAGTAATGCGCGTCACTGAAATAATAAGCTGGCGACGCTCTGCATTATGATACTCTTTTAAAGGCACGCCAATTACTGCATGTTTAAAATAGAAATCAAGCCAACGAGCGACAGTATGCTCTAAGATAACTGAAACTGCATTTTTTCCTACGTTCTTATAATCAGGATCAGAGTTAAAGGGATGTCTAGGATGTGTCCTCTCTCGATACCAGCGCCTTACACGCTCTGCATAATCAAGTGGAGCAAGAGTAAGCGCTGGCTTTACAACCTGCACCTCGGGTGCTAAGGCAATTTTGAAAGATGCCGCCTGCAAAAAGCTAAGCTTTGCAATAGCCTTGGTTAACTCTTCTTCAATAGGTTCTTGAGGAGGAGGTGGTGGTGGAGATGAGGCAAAAGAGAGCTCTGGCGAACTACCCTTAGAGCTAGACTCACTTTTACTTTCACTAGAACTTCCGCTAACACTTGATGGCGTAGAGGGGCGCTTAACCTTTCGGTGCCTTGCCGGCCTTGGTTCCGGCAAAAATCCCCTATCTTCAGAGAGAGGTTTTTTAGCAGCAACATCTGCCATAAACTTACCAAGAACTATGCCTACACCACTTTTTACAAGAAGATCCGTGTCATCAATGATTTTTCTATACACTGCATAGGTAACAGGTTTCCAGATGTACTCTTCATAATCCTCATCGTCAGAATCACCTTCGTCATGAACGAAAAGTTCATTATAATACTGCAGCGCCTCTATCTTCTTGGAAGCCTTGTCAACAAGATTTATAAGCTTTCTATCTAATGCCTGAAAAAAATCCTCTCTCGTTTGAATTGATGTAGCGTCTAAAATTTGAAGATAGGCGTTTGCCACCTTTTGTATATAAAAATATCGCGATATAAGATCATAGTCTTCTAGGCCATCAAGGCACTTTTTTACCTCCTCCTGCACACCGAGAAGAAAGCCAATCTCTTTCCTTGGAAGAAACTCCCTATTGTGAAAATAATCCTCCTCAGAGTCCATCATTGCATTACAAGTAAACCAGACCTTAGGAAACTCCTTTAGCAGAGTAGCTAAATAGTATTGCAGCTCATTTAGTTCTAAAAATGCAACTATCCTCTCATAAAATTCAGGATCATGCCCAGAGTCCTTTTTATATGCTAAAAGCTCCTTAATAAGTGGCTCCGCCTTTTCCACCCCATGCCTTGCAACATGTTTGCAAGCCGACATGCCCATTTTATAAATCTTTTTTTCTTTTTCGCCACCCTCAGTGAGCTCATAGGAAAAATAGCCATTTTCAAAAGCAAGCCGAAGCCCTGACGCAGCATGACGGCCAACGCGCATACCAATAGAGCACTGAAGTGTCGCAAAACGCCTTACAAAATGGTGCATTGTTTGCAGAGTAAAAAGTGTATCGCGCGGAAGAGTGAGCACCTTTAATTTATACTCACTGCACCTTTTAGGCTCCTCCACTAGCATCGCTTCTGCCCCTTTGTCAATAGGGATTCTCGAAGCTTCTACCTGAGCTCGACAAAGATCCCATTTACGGGCAGCAACTGGCAGATAGAAGGAAGTAAGTTCATGCACCTTAAATGAGGGCACTGAAAGCTCTTTTTCAAAGAACAGTTTAACAAAGACTGCAAGTCCCCATATCGCATTATCTACAGGCAAAAGAACCCTTATATCTCTCTGTTTAATAAAAGCATCAAGCTGAGGGACAAGAGCATCTACAAGAGAATCACATGAGGCTTTTTGCGCCTGATCTTTCGTACAAATAATACCCCTTTCTGGATCTATTGCAAGAACACGGGAAGAGTCAAAAAGAGTTTCAGCAAAGGCTAAAGAAATTCTGCTAAGCCGCTCAATTTCTGGCGGTAGATTTTGTGAGCGAATCTCTATCGTCCGAAAGCATGCCCGAAAAAGATCTACAAGTGCCTCCTCATTTTCAGCGTCAAAATATTCTGCTATAGCACACTCTAAAGGATAAATTACTTTTATGTCTGGATAGTCAGGACTTTGAGGATCTGCTCGTAAAGCTACATCAAGCATTCCTAGCACATAGGAAGCAACAACAGCAGTAGTCGATTTTTCGGCCTCTTTCGTGGTTACAATCAACCCCTTTTCAGGATGAATTAAAAGAAAGCCATCGGGATTGTTATTTGCAACCCGAAAAGACACTTCTATTTTTTTAAAACAAACTGCCGTCATAAGGCAAAAAGTCTATTATAAATACAAATAGAATGCAAATAAAGACTTTCTACAAAATCCTTTACAATTAGTGGGCAATAACATACACTTACTGCTTTTACGCATGTTTATAGGAAAAATACAATGCATTTTAAAGATTTTGGCTTGCTGGAAGAACTACTAACTGCAGTTACAGAAATGGGATATAGCACACCCACCCCAATACAAGCACAAGCAATTCCCCTTATTCTTGAGGGTAGTGACCTCATGGCCTGCTCCCAAACTGGTACAGGTAAAACTGCAGGCTTTACACTTCCCCTATTACAAAATTTACAAAAAAGCGCCAATGGTGGTGACAAGCGCCTATTACGCTCGCTTATCCTTACCCCGACGCGCGAACTTGCTATGCAAGTACATGAAAGCGTTAAAGAGCTAAGCCGCCATCTTTCATTTCGCTCTATCGCCATTTTTGGCGGTGTTAACATCAATACACAAATTGATAGACTACGCCAAGGGGTTGACATTATCGTAGCAACACCGGGTAGACTGCTTGATTTACTAAATCAACGCGTTATCACGCTTGCTAATATTGAAATTTTAGTACTAGATGAAGCTGACAGAATGCTTGATATGGGCTTTATCCACGACATCCGCAAGATTTTAAAGCTTTTACCACCACAAAGGCAAAACCTGCTCTTTTCGGCAACATTTTCTGATGAAATAAAAACGCTTGCAAGTGGCATTCTGCACAATCCTAAAATGATTCAGGCAACAAAGGTAAATAGTGCCGCCGAATCTGTAGAGCAGACAGTTCACCCTGTAGATAGCAAAAACAAAAAAGCACTTCTTTGCCACCTTATACACGAACACAAGTGGCAACAAGTGCTTGTCTTTACCCGCACAAAGCATGGTGCAAATCGTCTTGCAGAACACCTTGCAAAAGATGGCATTACCTCAAGCGCCATCCACGGCAATAAGAGCCAGTCGGCGCGCGTAAAGGCACTTAGTGATTTTAAAAAGGGCTCTATACGTGTACTTGTAGCAACAGATATTGCAGCACGCGGCCTTGACATCGAAGAACTGCCCCACGTAGTAAATTACGAGCTTCCAAACGTGCCAGAAGACTATGTACACCGCATAGGCCGAACAGGCCGCGCGGGCAATAGTGGCAAGGCAGTTTCTTTAGTATGCATAGACGAGCACAAATTTCTTCAAGATATAGAAAAGCTCCTAAAACACAAAATTGCACAGGTTATCATCCCCAATTTTGCCCCAGACCCTAGCATCAAGGCTGAACCGATTGTCAACGGCCGCTTCCAGCAAAAAAGGCCGCGCCCCGACACTCGCCCCACAAATAAGCCAAGAGTAGGTTATGCATTTAGGGACAAAGCTCGCAGTTAACTCATAAGGACAAAGGACCAAAAGGACATAAAGGACGCCAATAACGGTTATTGTTGTCCTTTAGGTCCTTTGTCCTTTTGGTCGTTTATGTCCTTTTGGTCCTTTCGTCCTTTTAGTCCTT
>JAYRNE010000354.1:0-3916 GCA_041912355.1 Chlamydiales bacterium | reverse complement strand
TTAGCACTCGTGCCCGTGCCCGAGCCCGTGCCCGTGCCCGATGGTGAGAGCTTGTTTTTCGGTCTCGACAAGGGCAAAAACTTATTAGCAAAAAAGGAAAAACGCTATGAAAAAATGTGTACTCGTAATCTTAAGCCTATCGCTCCTTGCTGCTTGCAGCCGTGAAACATCATCCGATGTATATGACAGCCAAAATTTTGGTGAAGCTACAAAAACCTATCCAGGCGTTATTGAAGAGTCTCACGAGGTAACAGTAACAAATGGCGAAGGACTTCAGGACAATACTACAGGCTTACTTGGAGGGGGCGTAGTGGGCGCTCTTTTAGGTTCCTGCATTGGCAAGGGCGATGGAAAAATCGTAGGAGCAGCAGTGGGCGGCCTAGCAGGTGCCACAGGCGGTGCAGCTATTGAGCAGGGTCTTAAAACAGAAAAAGCCATGCAGTACATTGTTAAATTAGATAACGGAGAATTACGTACAGTAGTTCAGGCAGCCGAGCCTCGCCTCTACCCAGGCCAGAAGGTCTATCTCATGGAAGCGCACCGTGGCCGATCACGTGTAGTTGCGCGGCCGCACACGGAGTGGTAGAAAAGGGACAAAAAGGGCGAAGCTTGTCTTTTCGTCCTTTTTTGCATTAACCCTTAATCACTAAATGAGGCTTTAGGCGCGCAACTTTTTTGGCGAGCTTTGCTTCTTCCACAGCATCAACAACCTCATCTACATCTTTGTAGGCGTCGGGCATTTCTTCGGCTATTGTGCCTTGGCTATCGGCCATGACTTTTATGCCTTGGGACGCCATGTATTCTATGAGGTTGCGGCCTTGCCATGATTTTTTGGATTGCATGCGGCTTCGCCTTCTACCTGCTCCGTGGCAGGAGCTGCAGAAGGTGAGGGGGTTGCCAAGGCCAACCATAAGGTGGCTTGCGCGGCCCATGTCTCCGGGAACAAGCACTGGCTGGCCTGTCTTTTGGTAAAGGGGTGTAAGCTCATGTGCTCCTGGCCCATAGGCGCGTGTTGCCCCCTTTCTATGGACACAGAGCTTGCGTAATTTCCCTTCTACTTCATGCTCTTCAAATTTAGCGATATTGTGGCATACGTCGTAGATAAGCCGCACCTCTTGGGGGGCTATTTTTAAAACCTCGCTAAAGCCTTGTCGAACAGCGTGTAGTATTCTCTGGCGGTTATTAAAGGCAAAGTTTGCTGCTGCTGCCATTGCCTGAAAGTACTTTCTTCCTGCTTCACTTGCTATGGGGGCAGCTACAAGCTGGCGATCAGGTAGGTTATTTGCATAGCCTTGATGAATAAATGAGTCAAGTGTGTCTTGGCATATCTGGTGGCCAAAGCCGCGTGATCCTGAGTGGATGAGAATATAGGTTTGGCCCTCTTCCACACCCCATTCAGAGGCTATATCTTGTAAAAATAGCTTTTGCACTTCTCCGATTTCAACAAAGTGATTGCCAGAGCCTATTGTTCCTAGCTGGTTTTTGCCGCGCATCTTGGCAAGCTCTGATACAGCCTTCATATCAGCCTTCTCGATAAAGCCGCGGCTTTCAGTATGCTCAAGGTCTACATCAAAGCCGTACCCTTCTTGGATGGACCATAAGGCGCCAAGGGCTGCAAGCTTTATATAGTCTTCATTTGTAAGAGCTTTATTTTTTGTGCCTCTGCCAACGCCTGATGGAACAAGCTGAAAGATGGTTTTTAGAAGGTCATCCTTTTTTTTGTCTGTAAGGCTTTTAAAGGGCACGTTTACTACTGCAAGTCGTACGCCGCAGTTTATGTCATAGCCAACTCCTCCTGGGCTTATAACGCCAGTCTCAGCATCTGTTGCTGCAACGCCGCCAATAGGAAAGCCATAGCCCCAGTGAATATCTGGCATTGCCACGCTATAGCCCACAATGCCTGGCAGGTGGGCAACATTGCGAACTTGATCAAGAGATTTATCGCCTTGAATGTCTTTCATGAGCGTGCTAGAAGCTATAACAAGCCCTGGAACGCGCATAGAACCCGTTTTTTCGATTTTAAAAAGCCCAGGTCCTATATGTTCAATATCAGACATCAACAATCATCTCCCATTCTAGTAGGTTTTTATCTTGCTTGAGCTCGCCATGATAGCTCACAGCTTTTACTGGGCATCCCTCGTTGCTATCTGCGTGCGCAATCATCGTATTTAAGCGGCTTACTACCTCTTCGAGAGTTTCCTCTTTGCTCTCTATATCAATATAGCCAACAAAGGGTGTGAAGGTAAAGCTTAGTGCGATAGCTGCATGCAAGTAAAGCTCGTGCATATTTCTAGCGCGCACTGTAAAGGCAATATCTGCAGTATGTTCTTTTTCTTCAAAGGGGGGGATAAGGGATTTTGTGTAGAGGGGGACGTAGGTGAGGTTGCCTACACTTTCATAGAGGTGAATATGTGAGCCATATAGCGGTAAAGGGGTAAAGGCTTCTTGCCATGCCTTTTCGTTAAAAGGCTTTCTTGCTACTGTAACGTGGGGTAAAAAGTCTCGCGTTTCATTTGGCACAAAGTGGCTTATAAGTGCCTTTTGCACATTGTATAGAGGCTCTTTTTCTGTAAGAAAGTGTACGTGCCAAGAAACAGTGCGTGAATACCGTTTTGGCAAAAAGAGGCATTTGTCAAAAATGCCAGCTGGGCCGATTGTAAGGGGAGATAGGTCGATTGCATTAAGGTCTTCGATAACTTTTTTGGGGTCCGATTCACCCAAAAAGGCAAGAGTTGCATGACGCTCTTTTTCACGTAAGAGCCTGCCTTGAGGAAACTCCATAGGCCATGGAGCTTGTACCTCAAGAGCAATAAAGAGCCTTGCCATTTCTACTCGGTGATTTGCTTAAGGATCTCTGATGTAGAAAGGTGGACTAGGTCCTTATTTATTTCTTTTTTAATTGAGCCTGCAACGTGAGTGTTAAAAGCCTGACGGAGCTCTCCTAAAAAGCCTGGGCTTGCAATAATGATGAGTTCTGCAAATTGATTATTGCTGCGAGCATCTTGGAGGTAGTTCGAAAGCGTTTTTGCAAAGTGCCTACATTCTTGATCTTTTTGTGACATCTTTGGCTCATAGGCGTGCCGTTCTGGTCCCATGCGCGAAAAGTCGCGTCCTGGTTTTCCGTTATCTACTAAATCCTGCTCATGTAGGTGACCTTCAGGATGTACAAAATCTTTTAGTTCCACAAGTGTGTGTAAGTCTTTAAGATGAAAAATTCGTGCGCTGCAAGAATTTGCTACTAATACCCATTTGTCATGTTGTTTCATAGGAGATAAACCTCGTTGTTAATTAAGCTATACTCCTACATACCTTTATTGTCGAGGAAAAGGACAAACGGTTGACGAGAAATTTTTTTGTTTAGCCACTTGTGCCAGTGCCCGGTGGTTTATCCTGTGTGCTGCTACACAGCCAAAACTCCAACTATTTTTTCGTTCTTTCGGCCCTTTTTTGCTTTATCAAAATGGAGCTATAGCCGATAATACTTTAGCGTATTTAAAGGCGAACTAATGACGTGTGAATGCACGAGCATCTATCAAGACGAGCGCGATCGGCTTTCGTCTAAAGAAATTGATGCAATCTTAGAGTCAGGAAGAGCTTGGGATCTTTCAAAGACGCTAGATGAGCATGGTGTAGCCCTTTTTCCTCATAGCTACCTTTCAACTTGTGCCCCTTATATGGCTGCGTGTGTACATGGCGCGTTAGACTCTGGAAGCGACCATGTGCTAGTTCTTGGCGTGCTCCACTCCTTTAGCGAAGAGCTCTTTGCTGCAAGGCGCTTAGAGAGACTTCGTCATGATCTTTCTCATTTTCATTTGCGTGGTGTGCATGGCCCCAGGATGCAGCGCGGCAACTACTGGAAAACAGAATATTCTCTTTTAAGCTTTCTCTTTCTTTGGAATGAAGAGGTAAAAAGGCG
>JAYRNE010000353.1:0-4117 GCA_041912355.1 Chlamydiales bacterium | reverse complement strand
CTTGCAACTTTGGCCTTTCTGGAGCAGTAGATAGCCTAGGAAGAAATATTTTAATTAAAGAAGGCACAGACGAGACATCAAGCTTTATCGTAACGGTATCGACCTATCACTACGCCACACTTTATGGAAAATATGGGGATTGGCCGATATTGCTTATGTCGCTAGGGGTACTCTTAGTTGGCCTTATTTTCATAAAAAGGACCAAAAGGACATAAAGGACCTAAAGGACAGCAATAGCCGTTATTGTTGTCCTTTTGGTCCTTTATGTCCTTTTGGTCCTTTTGTCCTTTTATATTTCTATCTTATAATTGATTATTTATGGTATGCTAGTTTCTTTTAATCATTTAAATGAAGAGTTTCATGACATTTCAAGAGCTAGAGTTACACGAAAACATCCTTAAAGCTATTCGCGATGTAGGCTACGAAACGCCAACGCCGATACAAGCACAAGCAATACCACAAATTTTGGCAGGCACCGATTTACGTGCATCTGCCCAAACAGGAACTGGCAAAACAGCAGCATTTATACTGCCTGCACTGCATAAGCTTATGACGCCCTGTTCACTTCCCCCTAAAGGCCCACGCATCGTCATACTTGTGCCAACACGTGAGCTTGCTATGCAGGTTGCCAAAGAGACTGAGCGCTACAGCAAGTACCTCCAGCGCACAAGCACCGTCTGTATCTATGGAGGCGCACCATACCCAGTACAAAATAGACAGCTATCAAGGCCATATGAGATCTTAGTGGCAACTCCAGGGCGCCTTATCGACCATATGCAGCGCGGAAGAATTAACTTTTCACGCGTCGAGCTCTTTATCTTAGATGAAGCTGACCGCATGCTTGACATGGGCTTTATCGAGCCTGTTGAAAAAATTGCCAAGGCGCTACCCAAAAACCGCCAGACGCTTATGTTTTCAGCAACACTTCAGGGCCCAGTAATGAACCTGTCAAAGCGCCTTCTTACAAATCCTGCCGAAATATGCATTGCCCCAGTGCAAGAAAAGCATGAAAATATCGACCAAAAACTTCTTTATGTCGACGATGTAAATCATAAGCACCGCCTGCTTGATCATCTCTTAAATACGCCTGATCTTAACCAGGTTATCATCTTTACAAGTACAAAACGCTATGCGGGCGAACTTGAAGAGAGACTTCTTCTAACAGGCAGAAAAGCTGCAGCTCTTCATGGTGATATGACCCAACGCGCACGTACAAAGACGCTCTCACAGCTTCGTGAAGGCAAAATTAACATTCTTATAGCTACTGATGTTGCATCGCGCGGCATCGACGTGCAAAGCATCAGCCACGTTATTAACTTTGACCTTCCAAACTGCGCTGAAGACTATGTACATAGAATTGGGCGTACAGGTAGAGCAGGCTCTAAAGGGGTTGCTTTTTCCTTTGCTTCGCTAAAAGACAGGGACTCATTAAGACGGATTGAAGAATTTACCGGCCGAAAGATCCCCTCACTTGAAATTGCAGGCATGGAGCCACGAAATAAAGCTGCCACAAAGCCTGTACACTGGAAATTCGCTAAAAAGCGAAGAGTAGCTAGTCGTTAAAATATCGAATTGCCGCCACAAGTTCTCGTGGCGGCCAGTCTATTACCCCAAAAACAGCCTTATGCAGGTCCTTCTTTACCCAGTGCACTGCTAAAACAGCAAAGATAAACACTGCGAGAAGGCATGCTATAATTCGGGCTATATACTCTGATTTGCTCATAAAATTACCTAATATCAAATATTAATTTATATTTTAACAAAATTCTTGCTTCGGGCATAAAGACGATAACGGGGACACTCACGGACAAGAACTGTTTTTGTATGCATACCGCCTAAGTCGCCAAAGTTCGGGCACGGGCTCGGGCACGGGCACGGGCACGAGTGCCAAAAGTTTATTGTGAAAAGGCATCAAGAAATGGTACTTTTCCGCAAAAGCCTCATGCACTCGTGCCCGTGCCCGTGCCCGAGCCCGTGCCCGATGGCTACCCACTAAGGCGGGATGCTTACATGTAAATTATCACTAATTAAAGGGTGATGGGAAGATGCATCTATCTAAAGAAGAACTTTGCTTAATAGACGCCTACTGGCGAGCGGCAAATTATTTATCAGTCGGCCAGATTTACCTTCTTGACAACCCCCTACTTCGTAAACCACTTACCCTGAATGATGTAAAGCCGCGGCTTTTAGGCCACTGGGGAACAACCCCAGGGCTAAACTTTATCTATGTGCACCTTAATCGCCTGATTAAAAAATATGACCTTAACATGATTTTTTTGACAGGCCCCGGCCACGGAGGACCTGCTTTAGTTGCCAATACCTATCTTGAAGGCACCTATTCCGAGTTATACCCAAATATCTCTGAAGATAGTGAAGGAATGAAGAAGCTTTTTAAGCAGTTTTCTTTTCCTGGCGGCATTCCAAGCCACGTTGCAGCTGAAACTCCTGGCTCAATTAATGAAGGTGGCGAACTTGGCTATGTCCTTGCACACGCCTATGGGGCTGTGCTTGACAACCCAGGTCTTATCGCCTGTGCCGTAGTTGGCGATGGTGAAGCTGAAACTGGGCCGCTAGCTGCTAGCTGGCACTCAAATAAACTTTTAAACCCCATTCACGATGGAGCAGTGTTACCTATACTGCACCTAAATGGCTATAAAATTGCAAACCCCGCCATATTAGCGCGCATCCCGGAGGAGGAACTCGAAAGCCTCTTAACAGGCTATGGCTATAAGCCCTACTTTGTAAAAGGACACGAGCCAGAGGTTATACACCCACAAATGGCAGAAACCCTAGAAATCATTGTACAAGAAATTAAACAAATTCAAGCCCACGCGCGGAACGCTAACGACCCCAAACGTCCACGGTGGCCTATGCTTGTTTTACAAACCCCCAAAGGGTGGACAGGGCCAGTAGAAGTAGATGGCAAAAAGACAGAGGGCTCTTGGCGCTCTCACCAGGTGCCATTAAGTGAAGTGGCAACAAATAAAAGCCACCTAAAAATCCTTGAAAAGTGGCTTAAAAGCTATAAGCCGGAAGAGCTCTTTACAGAAGAGGGGCGGCTTGCCCCGCACATCGCTCACCTTGCCCCAAAGGGCACGAAGCGAATGGGTGCAAACCCGCATGCCAATGGCGGCGTTCTTTTACGTGATTTACGGCTTCCAGACTTTTGTGACTATGCCGTAGAAGTAAAAAAGCCAGCTACAACCTTTGCTGAAGCCACAAAAGTTATGGGCAACTTCTTACGCGATGTTATGAAAAGCAACGAGCAAAACAAAAACTTCCGCGTGATGGGGCCTGATGAAACAGCATCTAACAGACTCGACGCCCTCTTTGAAGTGACAAACCGCCAATTTTTAGGAACGATATATCCTGATGACACAAGCCTTGCTCCTTATGGAAGAGTAATGGAAGTTTTAAGCGAACACCTTTGTGAAGGGTGGCTTGAAGGGTATCTCCTCACAGGAAGACATGGCCTTTTTTCATGCTACGAAGCCTTTATTCATATTGTGGACTCTATGTTTAACCAGCATGCAAAATGGCTAAAAGTATGCCGCCACATACCCTGGAGGGCGCCTATTGCCTCCCTAAACTACCTTTTAACGTCGCATGTGTGGAGGCAAGACCATAATGGCTTTTCTCACCAAGACCCTGGCTTTATTGACCATGTAGTCAATAAAAAGGCAGATGTTGTTCGCGTCTACTTGCCGCCAGATGCTAACTGCCTGCTTTCTGTAACAGATCACTGCCTTAAAAGTCGCAACTACATTAACGTCATTGTGGCAGGAAAGCAGCCAGCGCTTCAGTATTTAAACATGGATGATGCCATCAAACACTGCTCTAAGGGCATTGGCATCTGGAAGTGGGCAAGTAATGACTTTGGATCTGAACCTGATGTCGTTATGGCATGCTGTGGAGACACTCCCACACTTGAAACGCTTGCAGCAATAGACCTCTTACGTCAGCATCTTCCAGAGCTTAAGATACGCTGCATAAATGTTGTTGACCTAATGACCTTGCAGCCAAGTTCAGAGCATCCACATGGCCTCTCAGACCGTGAATTCGACGAATATTTTACGACAGACAAACCCATCATCTTTGCCTTCCACGGCTATCCCTG
>JAYRNE010000352.1:0-5704 GCA_041912355.1 Chlamydiales bacterium | reverse complement strand
TGTTCGAATGGATTCGTTTTGAATCGCCCCCTCACCTTCACTCTCATTCGAGAGCCCCTCTAATCCTACAGCGCCTCCAAAATCTTCCGATTCATAATCCGTGTCGCTATTATCAGCTCCCTGACCAACTTTTGCACTTTCGCCCGCTGCATCTTTGTTCCCGAGAAGGAGACCTTTCAATGCCGCCAAAGCCTTGCCAGGGGCTGCTGCTATGTTTTTAAACACATCTCCAACACTCTTCTTATCTCCACCTCCACCTTCAGCCTCCCTGCTCTCTCGACCTTCCCTAATTTTTTGCATAGCAAGAGGTATCCCGGGACCACAGATGGCTCCAAGCAGGAGAACTCCAAGTTTTTGAAATGCACCTCCTACCCCGCCAGTAGAGTGATCAGGAGGTTTGCTAGCAGAATCCACTGGGCTTCCTCCCTGAGGGCCTCCTTTCTTGCTAACAGCTGGTAGCTCGTCGAAGTTAAAGCCTTCTGCTCTCCCAGGTCCGAATTCCCCACTTGTACGCATACTCATAATCCCCTCCTATTATTTCACCAGGGTGTTAAGGCGTTTTTTTTCACTCGTGATCCAGGGTGTCCAGTCGGCGTATTCTGGTTGATTAGCAATTGCAAAAAGAACGAGATCTAGGGCGTTGAGTGCGTTTTCGATTTCACCAAGGGCTTCATAGCAGCGGCAGGACATGACGTGGCAGTTTGGATCAGTTGGATTAGTTTGGGAGGCATAGGTAAAGGCATATAGCGCCTCTTTATAGCGCCCCGAAGAGTATTCAGAATTTCCAAGGCCAAGCCAAAACGCCGAGTTTTTTGCGTTGAGGCTTGTTAGGAACTTAAAGGCATCTGCTGCATCAGTAAAGTTATTTAGGGTATAGAGGCGTCTGGCCCCTTGATAGAGCTTATCGATTGTGGCATCGCTTATATGGGCAAGTTCTTGAAGGCTTGTGCCATTAGCTAGCTCTTCACCGAGCTTCCCTTCATCAGTTTCCATCTCCTCAGAAAGGGCGATTATACTTTCAATTTCATCTAGCACATCTTGAGAAAAAAGCTCCGGATTTTCTTTAGCAAGTTCGGTAAGCGACCCGATAAGCTTGGCCGCGCCATTTTCTAGCCGCTTTCTGTAGTCAGTAAATTCGTCTTGCAGTTCTTTTTGATAGCGTGCTTGTAGGGCTTCTTTAGAAACAATCTGATTGGGTTTAAGCGCCTCCTCTTCGGCCATTATGACAGCAAGGCCTGTTGATGCCTCCTGAAAGCTCTTATCAAGTGCATCCATGTGGGCCGCTGTAGGCGGCTTGTTTGTTTTTGCATGCGAACGCTCTGGCATAAAATCTAGGTCTTCAGATGGGTCCATAGTAAATCCTTTATAAATAAGGCATTAATGAGTATCCACCCCTAAAATTAATTATACATAATTTATAGTTTAGTTCAATATTTTATTATAATACAGGTTGTATGCGTGGTATCGAAGGCTCTGGAGTGCGGGGCAAGCTAGCCCGCACTCCAGAGCCTTCGGCAATTGTCTAAATTTGAGAAAGAGCCTTCTTTTGTTTATGTATATCTATTGCGAGCAACAGGCTGCATACGTAGAATAGAGAGCTTTTAGGAGCCCGTATGAAGTGTCTTATTTGCTTTTTTTGCTTTCTATGTTCGTTGCAGGGCCTTTTTGCCGAGAGTGCAAAGGAGCTTTTTGCAAGTGCTAAGCCTATAACGCTTGGTGTGATTAGCGCTGTGCCTGGTGAAATGGGAAAGCTTATAGAGAGTATAGAGGAGCCTGTTTCTGAAGAAAAGGGTAAGCGCGTCTTTTATCGGGGAAAGCTTTTTGGCATAGACACTGTGCTTGTCGCAGCGCGCATTGGCAAGGTGGCCTCTAGTGCAACTGTCGCTCATCTTATTGCAGAATATAAGGTGGATCTTGTGATCTTCACAGGTGTTGCTGGGGCACTTGATCCCTCACTTGCGATTGGCGATATTGTAATTGCGAGTGAGCTTATGCAGCATGATGTAAATGGGGAGCCCTTTTGCCCAAGGTATGAGCTACCTTTACTACGTATAAAGTCCCTCACTCCCGATCCCACACTAGAACTTTTTGCCTATCAGGCAGCACAAAAATTTACGCAAGGCGAAATACAAAAGATAGTTCCTGAGGCTATTTTAAGCGAATATCAAATCAAAACCCCTAAGGTTGTGCGGGGGCTTGTACTTACTGGCGATCAGGTGGTTTCTCTAGAGCAGCATAAGCGTGAGCTTAAAGAGCGTTTAAGAGATGCTCTTTGTGTAGAGATGGAAGGCGCAAGCGTTGCCCAGATATGTCATGAATATGGCATACCTTTTGTAGTGATACGCACGATTTCGGATTTTGCAAATCATCAAGAGCTGCCTGTAGACATCAGAAAATTCGTGGCCCAGGTTTCTGGCTACTACGCTGAAGCGATTGTCAGGAATATCTTTGCATCCATCAAAGGGCAGAGTTCGTAAAATCTGCCTTGAGCCTTCGGCAAATGTGCACACTTTTGTTTCTTTTTATATAATTATCTTAAGATAGATAAAACATCCTTGGCGTTAATTATCCCTAGATCTATCATCGGCCTTACCTGTTTTCGAAATTAATCGGAGATGGGATAGACTTGAATTTGTGCATATTAGGCTCTAATTGCGCAGGCAATTGCCGGGAATATATGTACAAAGTCGAGTCATAACCAAGGAGTAAATATGACAGCTATTTCAATTACACAAGTATCAAGTGCTTTGATGGAGAAATATCCTTCAAACCCAACTGGTGCTAAGAAGGTAGAAAGGTATGTGCTCGCTGCGTTGAATGGATCTGCAGTAGCAGCCACTATATTATCGGCAGTTTTTGCGTCATCAAACAAAGCCACTTGGATGGAGGTGCTGTTTGATTCTTCTGTGCACGTTTTGAGTATTGCGACGCTCTTTTCAGAGACGCCGATCTGGCCTGCAGTTACTGTGAATGCATACAGGCTAGCTTCTCTTGTAAAATTCTCCACATTCCCAGAGCCAGTTTCTGTTTTAGACGGCCTTCTCCATACGGTAAATATTATATCGCCCCTTCATACAGCTTGGCAAGCCTCGAAAGCCAAAGAGGGTCTTAAGAAAGAGTAAAACTGGTCGCACTATTTTGTGAAAAACGTTTAGGTAGTAAAATGTTCGGGCACGAGTGCCAGAAGTTAATTTAAGAAAAATACTTCTTGCACTCGTGCCCGAGCTCGTGCCCAAGCCCGACGTTTTGCCAAAATTACAGATGGCAAAACAAACGTTCTCAGCACATGATCTAGTTACGTCGCCTTAATCCTTCATGCCGAGCAAGAATTCCACATTGCTGTTGGTTTTCTTGAGGCGGCCAATTAATAAGTTCATGGCGTCGAGTGTTGAAAGGTCTGCTGTTGCCTGACGGAGGAGGTAGATCTTGTCGAGCTCTTCTTTGTGGAAGAGAAGCTCTTCTTTTCTTGTTCCACTCTTGATTGGGTCTACAGCTGGGAAGACGCGGCGATCTGCTAAGCGGCGATCAAGCACGAGTTCCATGTTGCCTGTACCCTTAAACTCTTCAAATATGACCTCATCCATGCGCGAGCCGTTGTCAATAAGGGCCGTTGCGATGATTGTGAGGGAGCCTCCCTGCTCAACATTTCGGGCAGAGCCGAAGAATCGCTTTGGCTTATGAAGGGCGTTAGAGTCTATACCACCACTCAAAATCTTGCCGGAATGAGGTTGTACGGCGTTGTAGGCGCGGGCAAGGCGGGTGATAGAGTCAAGGAGGATGACAACGTCATTGCCATATTCTACTAAGCGGCGGGCCTTTTCAAGCACCATCTCAGCAACCTGTACGTGGCGCTCTGGTGGCTCATCGAAGGTAGAGGCAATAACTTCACCGCGCACAAGGCGCTGCATGTCGGTAACTTCTTCTGGGCGCTCATCTATGAGGAGTACTATAAGGGTGGCTTCAGGGTTATTTGTTGCAAGGGCATTCGCAACAGACTGAAGAATCATCGTCTTACCAGCGCGTGGAGGCGCAACGATTAGCGCACGCTGGCCTTTACCGATTGGGCTTATAAGGTCGATAACGCGCGTTGTGAGGTTTTCCTTATTTGTCTCCATAACAAGGCGGCGATTCGGATAAAGAGGAGTCAGGTTTTCAAAGTGAATGCGCTCGCGGGCCTTTTCTGGAGGCTTGTTGTTGATTCTATCCACCTTCAGCATCGCAAAGTATTTTTCTTTGTCTTTTGGTGGGCGGATGGTGCCGGAGATGGTGTCGCCCTTCTTCAGGTCAAACCGGCGAATTTGGGCAGGAGATACGTAGATGTCTTCGGCTGAGGGTAGGTAGTTGTAGTTTGTCGATCTTAAGAAGCCAAAGCCATCTGGAAGTACCTCTAAAACACCTTCGCCATAAAGAAGCTCGTTGGGGCGCTCTGCAAGCACTTTAACGATCTCAAACACCATTTGCGACTTTGTCATCGAACCGAGGTGACGTAGGCCTATTTTCTTCGCGTAGTGGTTAAGCTCGTCGATGTTCATGCGCTGAAGATCTGCTATCTTCGTGATGGTGGGAGGGGGACCTTGAGGAGCTTGTGTTTGTTCGCCCTCTTGTTTTGGCGCACCTTCTTCGATTAGGGTATCTTCAATTTCAGTGTTTGGTTCTTTTTCTTGAGTCATATATCAAGATTTTCTCCTTTTGAAAGTAGTGCATAAAGAGAAGCTACTTTTGCTTCTAAGTCTTCTAGACTACCTGTGTTTTCGATTATAAAATTGGCTTTTTTTGCCTTTTTAGCTTGTGTAAACTGCAGCGACGACCGCTTTTCATATTCGTCATCGCCAAAACAAAATCTCTTTTTGCAAGCCTCACTAGGGGCTACTACGGCTATCGTAGCGTCATACCAGGCATCAAACCCTGCTTCAAAGAGAAGAGGGATTTCTGCTACAAAAAGTGTATAGGTATGAGGCCTTGTAGCATTTTCCTTGGCGGCCTGCTCCCAGAGCCTTTCAATTTCTTGAGCCACCATGGGATGAATGAGCGCTTCAATCTTTTGCAAAAGTTTTGGGTTGGTAAATACAGTATCTGCCAGCTTTTTTCTATCTATACTGCCTTCAGAAAGTACCTTATCGCCAGCAAGAGCAATAATCTGTTTTTGTAATTCTGAATGTGATGATAGAAGCTTATGAACTATTTGATCTGCGCTGACAACGTATGCGCCAAATTTTTGAAAAAAATCAATAACAGTGGATTTCCCACTGGCAATACCGCCTGTTACTGCAACTCTCCTCAATTTTAACACTGTTCCCAATTTTTTCCAACATTTAATTTCACAATAAGAGGCACTTTGAGGCTATAGACGCCTTCCATGTGCTTTTTAACCTGCTCTTTCATAAGTGGAATTTCAGAATCTGGCATCTCAAAAACGAGTTCATCATGTATCTGAAGAAGCATTTTGGCTTGTAGCTGTTCCTGTTCTAGGTAGCGGTCAATATTAATCATCGCCATCTTGATTATATCCGCATTTGTCGCCTGGAAGGGAGTGTTAATGGCAAGGCGCTCAGCTGCGGCTCTTAAGATTGCGTTTGAGCTGTTGATATCTGGAAGCAGGCGCTCGCGGCCTGTAAGGCTTACAGCCTTTCCACTCTTTTTTGCTTCAGCTTTTGCGTTTTCAATATAGTCCTTAATGCCTTTATAGCAGCGGAAGTAGGCGTCG
>JAYRNE010000351.1:0-1615 GCA_041912355.1 Chlamydiales bacterium | reverse complement strand
TCCTTTGCTAAAAAAATGGCAAAAGGGGTTTTACCGGTACCTCCAGCAACGATGTTGCCGATAGAGATCGTGTAAGCCTTTGGGTAAAAGGGCTTTTTGTAAAAAAGCCTTCTGAAAGTAATGCCAAGCCAGTAAAGTGCACTAAGAACTAAAAGTAGCGCGCGAATAGAGGCAGCAATAACTCCCTTTTTTCTCTTAGAGATAATGTCAAAGTAGCTACTACACGTGGAGGCCGACATATGCAGGCTCACGTGCAAAGAGTTTATGCTCCATAAGCTGGATGATGATGTGAATAGCCGTCATATGCGCTTCTTGGATGCGGTCTGAATAGCGAAAGCCTTTGATGATAAGTTCTAGATCGGCATTTCCCTTTAAAAGCCCGCCATCTTTCCCTAAAAAGGCAATGGTCTGAAGGCCAAGTTCTTTTGCTCGCAAAAAGGCGTTGATGATGTTTGGGGATTTTCCGCTTGTTGTAAGGCCGATGAAGATATCGCCCTCTTTAGCAAAGGCCTCGAGGCCACGCGCAAAAACCCAGTCAAAGCCAATATCATTGGCAGTGCATGTGATGTGCCCAGGCTCAGAGAGCACGATTGCAGGAAGAGCGCGCCTTTTATCGCGAAAAAGCCCTGTAAGCTCTTCGGCAAAGTGGCTCGCATCGCACAAGCTTCCGCCATTTCCTGCCAAAATAAGCTTATTGCCCTTGCTAAAACAGGAGGCGATAAGGTCTGATGCCTGCTCAATAAAGCGCATGCTCTCTTCAGACTTTAATTGCTGGATGGCTGTAATGGCGTCGTCTAAGGACGCTTCTAACTCGTTACGATACATGGGTTAAAGGGTAACCTACTATGAGAATAAGGTTCAACCTGAAACAATTACTAACCAGGTTAGGTTTTATCTTTAAGGGAACTATGCAGCTTAGAAGCACGTGCAATCCACCGTCGGGCTCGGGCACGGGCACGGGCACGGGCTCGAGTGCATAAATACTTTGTTTGTCAACAAAATCATTATAACCCCCGTGCCCGATGGTGGATTTGCGAAACCCTTCAGCAAATCAAACCCTAACAGTTGCCCTTTTTCCCCTTGCCACTAAATGCCCCGTTTAGTAAAATAATTCCATGAATTATAGCGTTATTCCATTTATCGTCGTGCTTGCTATTTCCTTTGCTGTAGGGTTCTTCTTCTCTAAAACGGCAAAGAAATCTAGTAATTATTATTTGGGAGATAGGTCACTCGGCTGGTTTTTACTGATGATGACCTTTGTGGCAACACAGGTTGGCGGCGGTTTTATCCTAGGGACGGCCGAAGCCTCTTTTGAACACGGCTTTTTTGGTATTTTCTACTCTTTAGGCCAAGCTCTTGGCTTTTTAGCCCTCGGACTCGGCTTTGGGGCAAAGCTACAAAGCCTAAAGCTCACTACAGCAAGCGACCTTTTTGAAACCTACTACGGCAGCACCTCTCTTAAAAAATTTGCCTCCACGCTCTCTATACTTGCCCTTACAGGGATTTTAATCGCCCAGGCAGTAGCCCTTCATAAGTTTATGTACGCTATAGGCTGGACTGAAGAATGGATCTTCCTACTCTCTTGGCTTGTTGTTATCTTCTACACAACCCAAGG
>JAYRNE010000350.1:0-2430 GCA_041912355.1 Chlamydiales bacterium | reverse complement strand
ACAAAAGTCTCGTCGAATTGTAGCGCCGTCTGCTTCATACTGATTTCCTTTTGGTTCACCCACAAGGGCATGTATGCCGCAGGAACCATTACCATTAGTTTTATAAACTTTTAACGCGTACCCGTTAGGCAATTCTGCCTCCATAGATGGCACTTTTCCGTCGGAGAGACTTTTTGTTGGCTCTAGGGAGGGCTTATGAAAGCCTTGAATTTGGTAGGCCATGAATTTTAATAAATGTTCTTTCTGAGCAGAATCAATTTCAGAAAGTCCCTTTGCTTTACGGTATTCACTATACCCATCTACTATCAATTGAATGCTTTGGTTAATATTGTTTACGTTAGTTATAATCATTTCCACAGTTTGGTGAAGATCCTTATCCCCGAAAATAGCATCGACAAACTCCAGTTGATCCTTTTCAATTTTTGCTTCTTTATCAGCTTTAGAAGTGACAGTTGTTTGGATGAATTTTGGAGGAACTGGTGGTGGGGTCGTTTCAGGTACAGATTGCTCCGGGGATGCTTGCCCCTCTAAAGATAAATGGTTAATGGCTAATTTTTTTATGTCTGGATCTTGTTCAAAAATAGGAAGCTTATAAACACCCTTTTCCCCAAGTGCAAGTGTGGTTGATCTATGATGCACAGCGAGCATGATTATTGGGATAATTACCGTAAAATACGAAAGAACTTTTGCAGCCCCAAGGGTGAATTTTTTAAAGCCGTTTGTCTCGGCCTCATTTGGGTATATGGTGGGGTGAAAGTAGTTCCAGCTAGCCCTTGATACATCAGCAGAATCCATAAAGCCTCGCGATCAGTAGTTTTCTACTACCTACATCATATAAAAATAGGCTTACTTTGTCAAATGATTATTTTATTATGCGAGCTCTTTGGCCTCTTTCCTTGACGAAGCAAGGTGCTCCGTTAAGAAGACAAGAGAAATGCCGAGGGCAAAGAAGGCCATGGAAATGGCAAAGAGGGAGGAGGTAACGTCTGGTAAGATAGGCGAAAGAGGTTGCAAGCGCATGTCAGCCGTCTCTTCGTAGGTCCAGAATGGGTAGACAGAGCGCATGGCCCCAACCATAAAGCCTACTAAAGTAGCGATTGTGGCTGTGCGGTAGGTGGCTAAAAGGTAGCGCACTATGCGGGCAAAGAATATGGCCCCTAAGGCTATCCCTAGGCCCATACTGAAAACTACGCGAAATGAGGCTAGGTCAAAAACTCCCCCTTTTAAGGAATCTACCCATGTGACAAGGGCGCCAAGGACTGGGCCGTACATACCTAAGATATTTAAGATATAGCTTCCAGAGATACCGGGAAGCAGCATAGCAGATATTGCCATGGCCCCGCAGAGTACTACCCAGAAATCAAGTAGATCATCTGATGGCGCTCTTGTGTTAGGAACAAGATCTGTTCCCGACAAAAAGTAAGCAGCAATAGCCCCTAAAAGTAGGCAACAAAAGGTCTTCACATCAAAGTGAGAAAGCTGCTTAGCGCAGAATATCACTGACCCTACAACAAGGCCCATAAAGGCAGAATAGAGAAAGGGCCGATATAGCTCGTCGTTCAGGCAGTACTGAAAGCCTTTAGCTAAGGTGACAAAAGAGCATAGAGCGCCTAATACAAAGAGGCACAAAAACTGCCAGCGCACGTGTCTAAAAAAGTCTGAGAATTTAAGGGTAAAAAGCATCTTCAGGCTAGAGGCATTGATGCTAGCAATGCTAGCAAGCAGCTCTTCATAGATGCCAATTATAAAGGCAACAGTGCCTCCAGATATTCCTGGAACAATATCTGCAGCACCAACACAGAGACCGCTAAAAAAGGTTCGAAAGCGAGATGCCCCCACTAAAGCACCTCAAGTAGCCTTGCAACGTAGTAGGCAACAAGTAGCAAGACAAAAAAAGCAACAATCCAAATAGAACCAGGCATCCACTTTACACCGGCGCCGTGATTGCCGCGCGGTTCTAATGTGCCAATGCCATAGGCAAAATCTTGATTAATCGGTTTTTTAAAGAGGTCGGCACCATCAGCTACGAGACGCTCCCCATCTAAACCTAAATAGATTGCATATTGCTTAACAAAGCCTTGAGCATAAATTGGAGAGATAAGGCGCTCCATCTGACCCTCTTCAATAGCCTGTAAGTAGCCTGATCGAATCGATGTTGAATTTTCAACATCCTTAAGTGACATATTAAGCTCCTTGCGCCTAGAGCGGAGCATTTCGCCAATATTTTTTAAATCTTGGGCCATAGTTTTAGTCCTCGCAATAAGTTACCATTATCTCCAGAAAGAGCATTTTTGATAAGGAGAAATATGCCTCAGCCTATTTGTTTATTTGATGGTGTAACACTCTCGCACTCGGGACATTGAGGAAGACTTTGCCTACACCTTTATCGTGGGCTTCATGATAGGCTTTTTTGATGCTAAGAACTTTTTT
>JAYRNE010000349.1:0-3239 GCA_041912355.1 Chlamydiales bacterium | reverse complement strand
TGTTGCCATTTGTCGTAGGGCTTTTTTAATGGGAGTTTCCTCTGTTAGAGGCATAGCGTTTTGAAAATAATGCATAATTATGGGGAGCATAGTCTCTTCTCTATTTTTAGCTCCAAGTCTGAGTATCATTACACCAAAGCTCAGGGCATATTCTTTTAGAAGCTTTATGGGAATTTTATTCCAGGTAGCTTGAAGATCCTCTGCCTTGTGAAGGTCATTTAGATGCATATATAGACAGGCGTCTACAGCTTCTACGACCCTATTTTGTGACATTGAATAGGCTTCATAAGGTCCGCTTTTATTAAGCTGCGAATTAAGGCGTATTAATTCTTTAAAGACAAGTCCGAATTCATTGTCTATCGGCCCCGAATTTGTTTCAAATTGCTGCAAAAGATATTTTGAAAACGCGACCTCTTTTGCATTTGCATCAGCGTCGTCCACATTTATAGATAGCATTGAAGTAAACATGGTTATTCCGGTTGTTACACCTTGCATGAAACCGTTAAATATTTCTAAGAGGCCCAATGGAGGCTCTTGAGCACCTTCTTGAGGGGCAGCTCGCCTTGGTTTGGAAATAGCATCAAAACAATGTTTATCACTTGCTTCAACAAGAAGTCGGGCAAGTTTATGGTTATTTGTGTCATCGCGCGTGCCGTTTTGACGCGTACAGACTTTGCCAGGTAAAAGGCGTAGGAGCGTGAGGGCATCGCGATCTTGAGCAGTAAGCAGGTCAAGGAGATTTGTAGTTCTTTGTCCAGCCCACTCTGGAGCAAGAATATTTTTAATAAACTGCGCTTGCACGTGGTGCAGAAGGACTTTTGACCGCTTTGGCCCTAAACCGTCGGAATGAAAACCTGCATCTTCAAGCCATGATTGTTCCGTTTTGGAAGGAGCATCAAGCAATGTAAGAATTCGATTTAGGCTGTTTTCTGTCCGCCCCATACGTCTATGATAGGCATCAATCAAATTTGTCGATAGAGGCTGAACCGCAACACCTGCACGCATATGATCTCGCTCAGGCAAGAATTTGCCGATAGTATCTGCTACGTTGGGCGGTAAACCCCATAATTCCGGTGTGCCATACTGTATGTTAGATGCCATAAACCAAAACTCCGTTTTAAATAAAATATTATTTCATTATAATACATTATGGTCAAGGAGAATTGATGCACAGTCGACTTATTCAAACGCTCCAAAGAATGATGGCTGAGGGGACGCCTTAATCTTCTGTTCAATTATATCGGCAAGTCTTTGGATGGCCGCGTTATCTTTATGATCGGCACGTACTTGCTCGATAGTCTGTTCTAGAGTAAGCTCAAAACACCCAATATAGCGTCCAGTTTCCGCAGGCTTTATAAGAGCTGTAAGCTCATAGACATCTGCTAGCAAGGGGTACATGGCTTTCATGAGAGCAAAATAGGTGGGGTGGCACTCGTTTAGAAGGCGAGCTTTAAAGGCCGAAAGCTCTTCATTAGTTGTACACTTCATAAGAGCTGCTAAAAGCTCTTCTTTTCGCAAGGTAGAGAGAGGAGTCTCTTGCTTATTTATAAAAGCTTTAAGCTCGTCGAGGCTGGAAACTCCCTTGTTTTCAAGTAGGGCTTTATAGCTACTCAAATATTCCCCTCTTCTTGTTTGACGTTCAAACAAGGCATTTTGCTGGCGTGTCGTGAGACGTGGGAATAGCTGAAAAGCAATTTTCTTTTTATCTTCCAAGGTTAGAGTTTTACGATGCAACCTTTTAGCTATCTTGTCCCAAAGATGAGAGTTGTCATTCGCCAATACCTCTGCAAACTGGCTTGCAAGCTTGTTTACTGTTATGTCATAGTCCTCTTCCCTAGATGCCAAAGAGTACTTACTCACAAATGGCGCTATCCACGCTTTAACCTCACTTCGCTCTTGTTGTGTAAGGCGTTTAAGGAGCGGAGCATCCTCTCTTGTTACCCAGTGCCTAACATTTTCATCGCGCTCTTGACTATCCATAAGACGATCGATCGATTCTTGCGATAGGGGTTTATCTTTCCATTCTGTTTCTAAAATACAGGAGCGAAGAGGAATTAAATGCCCCTTAATTCCTTTATAAAATTGAAACTGCAAATCGTTTGCTTCACCGAGGGCTAAATCTGTATCAAAAATCACAAGTTCCCACTCGGACTCTAATGCTCTTTTAAGCTCTTCAGGCAAGGTTTCAAGTGTATGTTCAACTTGGACGGTCATTTTTTTCCCATCCTGAACCCGTTCTTCCTCGTATGAAATAGGGGTATTTTTATTTATTTTGCCATTCAAATACTTCACTATAACATCCTGTAAAGACAAAGTAGCCTTAGAGCCTCCAACTCTAAACGATGAAAAACGATAAGACTCTTCAGCAATACGTGGAGCCACTCCTAAGTTACCCGCGTGTAAGTCAAGAAGCTGCAACTCTCCCGTTAACACGGCATTAAACTCATCATTTGGCGTAAGTCTTTTCATTATGGTGTTTAGTGCTTTTGGTGTTTGTATAAGGCTAGAGAGAAACTGCATAGGAATAAATGGTTTTGCTTCCCATTTATACTGCTTCATATTGTAGGTTCCGACAACGGCTTGCTTTGACATGAGATCAAACAGGCCATCGACTTGTGTTGACTCTTCTTTTGCTCTAGCATTCTGTCTTTTAAATACAGCCTTGTGCTCCGGCTTTAAAACAACAGGTTGTTGCGACTTAGTATTAGAGGTTAATGAATCCATTTTTTCACCTAAAGCCTCTTTCACCTGAAGACCTACAAGAGCAGCTTTTCCTTTGCTAGCGGCAGCATGAGAGGCCATCTGCAAGGGACTTTTTTTAACAAAACTCTTTGCCTCCTCTAGTTTGGGCTTTACCTCATTATCATAAAGCTCTTGGTAGCCCTCTACTAGTGGAGCAATTTTTTCCATGACACTGGCGATACCAAAAATGAGGGGAAGCTCTTGTTCTGAGACTTTAGGTACTGCTCGTAGTTTGGGAAGGTTGTCACTAATAAATTGTATTGATTTTACTATACACTCTGATTGATTGAGTTTTAGCTTCACTTTTTTATCAAAAAGATCCTGATATTGCTCTTTTTGTGGAAACTCAGAGATTACTTTTAACTTGGCCTGTAAAAAATTTACAGCATCGCCAATCTCTGGCAGATTTTTTTCACTAAATGTCGCTAGTTCTAGCTGAATTAGTTTTTCATTAAACTCAGTTAGCGTCTCTATAGTCAAAACCTCATATTTATCCT
>JAYRNE010000348.1:0-2507 GCA_041912355.1 Chlamydiales bacterium | reverse complement strand
TCAATAATCTGCCATTCGGCTGTATGTGGAGGGTGGGGCGCTAGTATTTCGAGGCTGAGAAAGCCTTTTTGTGTCGATACTATTCTATAGAGCTTTGCCTGCCACTTAGCAAAAGAAGCTACCTCTTCGGGCCGAATGGACACCTTTGTAAGACAAGAATCATGCTGCATACGTTATCAGAGCTTTTGAAGGCGAAGTTTTAGTGCTAGAGCATCTGCATTCTCAGGGTCTTTTTCAAGTGCTGAAGCAACAAGTGCGTCTGCTCGTTCGAAGTTTTTTAGGGCAATGAGCACTTCAGCAAGCTGCAGGGCGATCTCGCAATCACTGTCATCGAGTGCGTATGCTTGTGACAAATATTGAAACGCAGCTTCTTTTTTATTTTCGGATAGGGCTATTTTGCCTGCAAGAGAAAGGGCTTGGAGGTTTTGTGGCTCTTTTTTAAGCACGGAGGCAACTAAGTTATTGGCCCGTTTATGATTCGTCGCGGAATTTTGAGAGCTAAGAGCTTCGGCAAGGAGTAAGCAGGTCTTTATTTGATTTGGTTTTATTTTGTTTGCTTCTTCTAAATGGGTAAGTGCATTTTCAACTCTTTTAGCATCAAGAGCAATGCGACCTAGCGTTTGGTGTGCTATATCAAGGTCTGGCTCAATTTTTATAGCTTCTTTTAGCATGTTCTCTGCTAATGCAGCGTTACCGGATTCATACATGATCAGGCCAGCTTGAGCGTAGGCAATGGCATTATATTTATCTATCATGAGAAGCTTTGTATATAATTTTAGTGCCAATGGATGGTCCTCTTGAACGCCATGTTGTCCGTGATAGTAGAGGTTACAGAGATGATTTAGCACTTCAACTACTTCTATATCGGCACTATTTTGTGGATGTTCTAAGCAAGAATTGGTTAAGCCTTTTAAGAGTGGAAGTGCAGCTTCTTGGTTATTTTCTTCTAGTAAATTGATGGCCTTATTTAGGATGTCAAGAAGAGGCTTTTCGCGAGTAGTTTTTGCGTATTCTTTTACCACCTGGGTTGAAATGAAAGCTAGATGGGAAGAGCAGTGTGCAACCTGTTGAAAGCGGTGAGTGTTATTTCTTGTTTCTGCCAATGTAAAAAGAACGACAGAGCGTATTTTGTCTTGTGGGTGTAGAATATCAAAAAAGCGTAAAGAAAGTGCCTCTACTGCTTTTGAGCCATCATAATAGTCAACACTTCCACGGCAGTCTTCAACTCTTGCAATCATGTATTTAAGTGTCGGGGTGTCTTTTTGATGCATCCTAAGCAGCGTTTCAAATGAGCAGTACCTGCCAAAGCAATTTCTGGAAGTTGGAAATTTTGTGACTGGATATTCTTGAGCTCCATTACGATCTACTGAATGATGAATAAGCTTAATTTGTGGAGCCGTCATTGCTACTATTCTCGTTAAGGGTTATTACGGCTGCAGTATATGTAAGCACGGTATAATCTGCAACACAAAGTCCTCGCAAGTTATTGGGTGTATAATTATACTCTTGCCCCCTTAATTATGACTGTTTATTTACGATCAGAATCAGCTTCTCATAGTAGTAATCCTACCGTTTCTAGAAGCAAAAGATGTTCCCCTAGGCCAAAAATTAAGGTGCTGGATAATGCGGCACTTGTGGCAGCCTATGAACGTGTAGATATTATTGCCGGACATACTGAATGCACGGTGTTTGAAGTGTTAAAACGCAAGCAGCCCGCATTATCTAGAAGAGCGCTGAAACTTAACTTGGTGGAGCCGCCGCTTGATGTTTTGGCAAAGCTTCAGCAGCTTAAATTAGCGCAGGTTATTTCTGCGATGTGTATTGGAAAAATCCAGGTAAAGCCAAAGCCGTTTGTGTCAGAGCTAAATAGTAGTTTTGTGCAAGAGCCAAGAAAAAAATCCAAAAATGGCCAATGGGCCTATCTCACAGAGATGGAGCTTATGGAAGGTAATCTTAAAGAGCTTAAACAAACAAAAAAACTTTCCCCCCTCGAAGAGGCTGTAATAGAGGTGCAGCGAATTGCTGTTGAAGCCTTTTTGTATAAAAAGGGTATCACAATCAGCGATGTTAAAGATATAAATGTCCTTTGGCAGACTCTTCCAGATAATGACCCTAAGCGTAGGTGCAACTATTGGATGTATAGAATAGGTTCTGAAGAGTACTACCTGCCGCCTATAAAATACTGGATCAAATTATGTGACTTTGACCATTGGGAGTACTCCAAAAAGGTTCCCTCACGCAATTTTGATAAAGAAGTAGAGTCCCGATTACGAAATGCTCCCCGAATGCTCCTTGAACAGATTGCCCAGTTCAAGGTCCGTCCCAAAAAAAATGCGAAAGTATTAAAGTTTTGAGCATTGCTGTAAATTAATCGAGGTTTTATAGGTTGCAATAATCCTATAAAATGAGGTTTATATTTTAAGGTGGGTATTATTTTTCCTGCTAGTTTCAATTATTGCAGGCCTGTTATGGGCTGTCAACTCTCTTAAAATTTAGCATTCTAAATT
>JAYRNE010000347.1:0-4551 GCA_041912355.1 Chlamydiales bacterium | reverse complement strand
CTTGCGTGATAATTTTTTTGATTTTGCGACATCCCTTAAAGACAGTAGCAAAAAACATACGCTTTTCTGTTGGTTCTATATCACCCGTTGGCACGCGCTTTGAATGTAAAAAGCCTGCAAGGCCAGCCGGCCCCATAACAACGTTAATAAGTGCAACAGGTAATTTTAATACCGGAAAGAACACTCCAAGAACGGTAATTACTAACTTCGAAACAATAACAGCAGTATCTACAGCAAAGATGCCAACATGTTCTGAAATTCTGTCTTTAAGAGCTCGGGCAATAAACTTTGTTTCGTTTGCAGCTTCAACATCGTTATTTTCTCTAAGACGTGTGAGAATATTGTTAAGGCGCTCATCTAACCTAGTATCTTGCTTGATTATACTTTTTCCCTTGAGAGTAGGAACTTCTACAAGCAGCCGCTCAGCTACGCGCTTCATATCCTCTATGCTGCTACGCTCACCTGATACTTTTGCAACCTTAATATCTTGGCGAAACCGATTAAGGTATGAGACCTTTTTATGCGTTTCAAAAATTCTAAGAGCCGATGAAATAAGAGAGACTGGCAAAAGAACGTAGTTTCTAGCTGTAACCCAAGCAAGCGCCTTCTTAGAGACTAAGCCAGCCTCGTTCGCAAGCTTACATGCACTTTCTGCACCAAATGACATTTCGCGAAGGGCATCAACACCTTTCCAAGCAGTTAAGAAACGATCTTTTATTGATAGGCCTGGCTGAGTTGCAGCTTTAACACTTGTTACTAGCTGCTCAACTGCTAGCGCACCATTAACAACTTTTGCAGGTCTTGCTGCAATCAAAACGCCTTTAAGAACGTGTGGCAATTGGCCTATTGTTTCGATAAACTTAAATACTGAATCAACGGCTGTATTTGTTTTATTGACGTATTTGAACTTTTCTTTAAAAGCTTTTACGCGATCTAAAAAGCTTTGTGATCGTACAACCGGCGGTGCTGGTGGTTGCGCTCCATTAACACCATTAACTCCTAATGCTGCCATAATTATCTCCGAAATCAACTTTATTAAGAATGGTTATTATACACTGATTAATTAATTGCATCAATATAAATTAGTAAAATAAGTTGTATTATTATTTATTGACATTAATTACTCAAATAGTGTAAATTTATTCTTCACTTTTTACTAGGAGGGTATTAAATGTCTGTTAATACGGATATTGTGAATGTCGACGCTAATGTAGAAAAGGCAAAAAGCCCAATTACAAAAGTCGTAAAGACCGGAGTTTCAGGTTTCAAAGAAGTAAGTAAAACCTCAAAGCTGGGAAAGAAAATTGTAAAAGTTCTTGATAAACTCTCAGAGCTTCCGGCAATAATCGATCATATCCTTTTAGGAATGAAGTCATTTAAGATTATAAAGGGTGCTCTTGCGGTACCGAAGCTCTATAAAAAGAGCTTAAAAATAGTAAAACCAGAAAGCCCCTATGATAAGTTTCTGACTATCTATGGAGTGGTAAAGTGTGTAAAAAAAGTAGTTGGTGCAGTAGCGACAGCGCTAGGCTATTTGAAGAAACTTCATGTAGTTACAAAGGCGGCGCTTGCCTGGACAGCAATTACCGATATTATCTTTCTGCCTTTAACATTTATCAAAGTAGGCACATCAGCTGTTACTCTTGCAGAAAAGGTTACCTATCTCAAAGACTTTAAATCAAAAACAGACTTTGAGGGTCTATCTGGAAGCGGCCGCTCTACAGTTGACGTTATAACCGAAGTCTGCCAGAACATTATTTCGGAAGAAAAAAAATTACGCAAAATGAAGGTCATTACAAAGGCATGCCCTCTTAAAAAGCGTTTAAAGAATGTTATTGGAAATCTACAGAACGCAAACGAAGCAATCAGCAAGAAGGCAGCAGATGAAGGCCTATTTATTGCAATGCGCTTGAAAGATAGAATAAGAGAACACGTAGGTATGCAGGCAGTAAAAACATCCCTTAATTTAGGAAAAGCCGCAATGGTAGTGCTAAGCCTTACAATTCCAATTGCAGCAGTGCCCTATGCGATTGTTGGCCTTGCATTTGCCGCAATTAAGTTTGCAAGCTATATCTATGCCAAGTTCATCCCGAATGGCGACATCCTTCCAACTGAAAAGAAGATGTTCTTTGCCCGCATTGCAGACGGGATAGAACAGATTCAGCATGCGGTGTCAAAAGCTATACGTAGACAGCCGGCATTAGCCGCTGCTGCTGCCTAAAGCAAGCAAGGCCCTTCAGGCTGACGATGTTAATACAGCTTTTACTTGAGCGGCTAAAGCCGAGGCCTTTGTCTCGGCTTTTGCTTTTGTGGCTTCAAGGCCCATTTGCGCTACAGTATCGGCACTTTCTTTACTGAGGACATATATTTTTATGCGTGGTTCAGTGCCCGAGGGGCGTATAACTATGCGACTTGCATCATCAAGCTCAAGGATTACAACATCTGAGATAGGCAGGTCTATGGACTCATCTTTATTTGTCTTAAGGGTATGCCAGGTGCTCTTTTTTAGATCAGCAATGCGCACAACATCATAATGCATAATTTTCTGGGGGCAGTTTTCACGTAAAACGCGCATAGCCTCTTGCATTGCCACCTTCCCCTCCTTTGTTTCTGGGAAGTCTACAGAAATAAGATGCTCAACAAAAACACCATAGCGAGCAAACATATCATCTAAGAGATCAACGAGAGTTTTATTTTGCTGCTTTGCAAAAAGTGCAATCTCAGAAAGTAAGCAGCTAGAGAGCACAGCATCTTTATCACGCACAACAGTACCTAAAAGACAGCCGTAGGACTCTTCTCCACCAAAGACATACTGGTATGAGCCTGGGGCACTTTCCCACAGGCGAATCTTTTCCGCAATGTATTTAAAACCTGTAAGAACATCAAAACAGCTTCCCTTATACGCTTCAACGACGTGACGAAAAAGCTCAGTCGTGACAATAGTCTTTACAAAGGCTGCCTTTTGGGGCATCTTCTTCATCTTCACAAGTGCCTGGCAGACATACTCACAAGCTAAAGAGAGAATCTGGTTACCAGTAAGTGCAACAGCCTTGTCACCATGACGAACAACAACTCCTAGACGGTCGCAGTCCGGGTCTGTGGCAATAAAGATGTCGTCGCCCTGCTCTAAAAGCTTGTGGATGCCAAGAGAGAGCGCTGCCTCCTCTTCGGGATTTGGCTTTTTACAGGTTGGGAAGTTACCATCAGGAATAATCTGTTCATCGACGAAGCTTAAGTCGGTAAAGCCAAATCGCATAAGAGCTTCAGGAACCATTGTGATGCCAGTTCCATGGAGGCTTGAGTAGAGAATTTTTAGTGTACTCCCCTCCTTTTTACAAAGCTCTGGCCATAGCTGTAAAGGCGTAATAGCATCAAGGTAGGCAGTGTCCACTTCCTTGCCCATAAGATGAACTAAGGGCGACAAAAGTGGTGCCAACTTCACTTCGTCGGGATCTTGCAAGGCATTCACTTCAGCCATAATACCTGTATCATGCGGAGGAAGCACCTGCGCGCCATCATTCCAGTACACTTTATAGCCATTGTAGAGGGGCGGGTTATGTGAAGCTGTTACCATGATAGCTGCATTACAGTGATGAAAGCGGCAAGCAAAAGAGACGAGAGGTGTCGGGCGAATTTCTGAAAAAAGGTAGACGTGAATGCCATTACCTGCAAGCACTCTAGCAGACTCTTGAGCAAAGGTTTTAGAGTTATTGCGAGAGTCATAGCCAATAGCAACGGATAAATCATCTCGGCCTGGAAAGGCCTTTTTGAGGTAGCTTGCAAGCCCCTGTGTTGCCCAGCGCACTGTGTAGACGTTCATGCGGTTAGTGCCAACGCCCATAAGGCCGCGCATACCACCTGTACCAAACGACAGCGTAGTATAAAAGGCATCAACCAAAGCTTCAGGATCGCGATCAAGCATATCACTGATCTCTTGCTTTGTGTGGGTGTCAAAATTTTTCTCAAGCCAGAACTTTACACGCTTTTGAACTTCAGGATCCAGTTTTTCGAGGGCTAGGCTGTTCATTTAATAATCTCCATGCTGTAATTGAGACTATGGCTTAAAGGTGATTATTCAAGCAATAAAAAGGACCAAAAGGACATAAAGGACCAAAAGGACACAAGAAAAAAATAACCATTATAAGCGTCCTTTATGTCCTTGTAGTCCTTTTCTTGCTAGCAAATGATTTATAATTTGTGTATGCTATTGGCTGTATGAGCGTTCGAGATTTAATAATTTTAGGAACATCCAGTCAGCAGCCTACGCGCTATAGAAATCACGGAGCGTACCTATTTCGCTGGAATGAAGAGGGATTTTTATTTGACCCCGGTGAAGGCACGCAAAGGCAATTTATCTTTGCAGATATTGCACCTACTGTTATCACTCGCGTCTTTGTAAGCCACTTTCACGGCGATCACTGCCTGGGCCTAGGCTCCATTCTCATGCGCCTAAACCTCGACAAAGTCACCCATCCTATCCACTGCTACTACCCAGCATCTGGCAAAAAGTATTTCGACAGACTACGCTATGGCACAAGCTACCACGAGCTT
>JAYRNE010000346.1:0-6113 GCA_041912355.1 Chlamydiales bacterium | reverse complement strand
GTAATGCACCGCTTTTAATTAGGCCGAAGTAAAACCTCGAAGCAAAAAAACGTATTTCCTGCCTAGTGAGTTTGTTACAGTAAACCACTGCGGCTTAATTAAAAGCGGTGCATTACTGCCCCGCACTCCAAAAAAAGCTTCGCCCTAGACAACTATGTTTAGCAGCTTATTCGGTACAAAAATAACCTTTCTAACAGCTTTGCCATCGAGGAACTTAACGACATTTGGGTGATCTTGGGCGAGCTTCGTTATTACCTCTTCTGTTTGGTCTTTTGGCAGGTCTACACGGCCGCGTAGCTTGCCATTTACCTGAATTACATAGGTAACAACAGCATCTTCAAGGTATTTATCGTCATGTTTTGGATAGGGCATGTAGGAAAGTTCTTCTTTTTTGCCAAGCATCCTCCACATCTCTTCAGCGATGTGTGGCGCAAAAGGCGAAAGAAGCTGCACAAATATTGCTAAGGACCATTTGGAATAGGTTTCATGGCGGCTTACTTCATTTACATATTCCATCATCTTGGCGATTGATGTATTAAACATGAGGTTTTCAATGTCGCTTTCAACCTTAGCAATAAGTCTGTGGGTAAGGCGGAGCACCTCTTCACTTGTTTCGTCTGTATGCTTTTCTTGAGCTGCAACAAGCTCAAAAGCTCTAGCTAAAAAGCGCCTGCAGGCAGCTACTGCATCGGTGTTCCATACTTTTTCTTTTTCAAGAGGTCCCATGAACATCTCATAGAGGCGTAGGGCATCGGCGCCATATGTTTCTATGATCTCATCAGGCGTGATGCCGTTGAGTTTTGATTTAGACATCTTTTCTACGTGGCTAATAAGCTCTTCATTATTGTGGTAGTATTTACCATCTTTTTCAGAAACTAAAGCAGGGTCGATGTACTGGTTTTGGGAGTTTTTGAATGAGCGTGCTACAATAAGGCCCTGGTTTCTAAGCATCTGGAAGGGCTCTACAGTGGAGACAAGACCGCAATCATAAAGTACCTTATGCCAAAAGCGGGAATAGAGAAGGTGCAAGACAGCATGTTCCACCCCACCTACGTAAAGATCTACTGGAAGCCAATACTTTTCAGCCTCTTTTGACCAAGCTGCATTAGGGTTCAATGCATCAGCAAAGCGAAGGTAATACCAGCATGAGCCTGCCCACTGTGGCATCGTATTTGTCTCGCGGCGGGCCTTTTTACCGGTTTTAGAGTCGGTGATATGCACCCACTCTTGTACTTTAGAAAGTGGGCTTTGCCCATCGCCTGCTGGCTTATAGTCCTGTAGTTCTGGTGGACATAGGGGAAGTTCATCCACTCCTAGCGTGCGCATGGAGCCATCTTCAAAGTGAAGTATTGGCATAGGCTCTGCCCAGTAGCGCTGGCGCGAAAAGAGCCAGTCGCGAAGTTTGTAATGTACTGCTCGCTTACCTATCTTCTTTTGCTCTAGCCAGTCTATAAACTTCTTTGCAGCCTCTTGTGTAGTGAGGCCATCAAGAGAAAGTTCGCCATTTTTACTGTTTATGGCAATGCCTGGCTCTTCGTAAGCGGCACCTTCTGGAAGGTCGCCCTGAAGAGGCTTTACAACAGAAACTACAGGTAGGTTGTGCTTAATAGCAAACTCGTAGTCACGCTGGTCGGATCCTGGAACTGCCATAATGGCTCCAGAACCATATGTAGCAAGGACATAGTCAGCAATCCAGATTGGAATTTCTTTTCCTGTAGCTGGGTTAATAGCATAGGCTCCCGTGAAGCAACCTGTCTTTTCTTTGTTAAGTTCTGTACGCTCTAGGTCATTTTTTGCAAGGGCCTGCTGTTTATAGCTTGCCACCTGTTCTTTTTGCTCTTTTGTTGTGATGATGTCGACTAAAGGATGTTCTGGTGCAAGCACCGTAAAAGTAGCTCCAAAAGCAGTTTCAGGGCGCGTGCTGTAGACAGTGAATTTCTCGTTTATTGTAGGTACATGAAAGTCTATCATCCCCCCTTCGCTTTTGCCAATCCAGTTTATCTGTGCAGCCTTTATGTAGGGTGGCCAGTCAAGCGTTTCAAGGTCAGCAAGTAGGCGCTCAGCATAGGCAGTAATTTTGAGCATCCACTGCTTAAGGGGCTTTCTGACAACAGGATGGCCGCCCTCTTTAGCTTTGCCGTTATCAACTTCTTCGTTGGCTAAAACAGTTCCTAGGAAGGGGCAGTAGTTTACATACATCTCAGCTTCATAGGCTAAGCCCTTTTCTACAAGCTTTGTAAAAATCCACTGGGTCCATTTGTAGTAGGTAGGATCGCTTGTTGCAATTTCTCTTGTCCAGTCGTAGCTAAAACCTAGAGACTTAAGCTGGGTGCGGAAAGTGTCGATATTTGCCTTTGTAGAGATAGCCGGATGTGTGCCAGTTCTTACAGCATACTGCTCGGCAGGCAGTCCAAAGCTATCCCAGCCCATGGGGTGAAGTACGTTAAATCCTTTTAAGCGTTTATAGCGAGCTACAATATCGGTGGCAGTATAGCCTTCAACGTGGCCCACATGCAGACCTGCCCCTGATGGGTAGGGAAACATATCTAAAACATAGTACTTTGGCTTGCTAGGGTCGATTCCTACTGTAAAAGTACCCTTTTCTTCCCAGTATTTTTGCCACTTCTTTTCAATCTCTTTATGTTCGTATTTCTGCATGTTTTTGCCTATTTTAATTGGGATAGCATAGCGCAATCGAAAAAATTATTCAATGCAAGAAGAGATTTAACGTGAAGGCGATAACTGGTTCCTTGGCTAAACTGCATATTCAGTAACCAAACCGGGCACGGGCACGGGCACGGGCTCGGGCACGAGTGCATGAATCCTAAGAGAATACACGCGGCTTTGCCCAATAAAAGCTTTTTAGCACTCGTGCCCGTGCCCGAAGGTTTGCAGCGCGTGAGGTAAAGCTGCCTAAACCCCACCCCCCCTCTCTCTTCTACCACGGAATTTTTGTCATAAGCACACTTTTATGTTCAAAAATAATCCGGTTTTATCCATTCTGCAGTTTTATAGCCTGGCGTGGGTAAACTTGCCACTGCTAGCGTATTACTTACTATTATGAAGAAGGAATGGGACCAAATGAAGAACATAATTTCACCCAAAAGCTTGCGCCTAGTTTGTATGATAGCCCTTGTGGCTAGCCTTTGCTCAAATCTAGAGGCAAAAGAGCATTCGGCCAAAAAGACAAAAGTAATTAAGGAAAAAGCGCCCCATACTAAAGGTGACGTTAACTTTACTTCCCTCAAGCTAAACCTTGAGCGTTTAAAAGAGCTGGGACCAGAATTCATGGGCCCCAAAAACGTGCAGCTAAGTAAGATGATTGGCGAAGTTCTTGATAATGCTCAATCCGTTGTGAATGAGGGTAACCCCAATCCTTATGATGTAAATAAAGCTTTAGGCTCAGTGAAGAAACTTCTTGGCTATTTAAAACAAAAGAAAGTACGTCTTAAAGAGCGTCTTTCAAGCTCAAGTAGCGATGAGGGTATTGGCTGCGACTTCTGTTCTGAACTTAGTGATCTTGAATCTGAAGTGAAAAAGTGCTGCCAGACTATTAAAGCCCAGATTATCGCTATCCTCCGACTTCTACAAGAAGAATTTCCCTGCAATCCACCTATTGCCATAACATCAGTTCCCGTTACTATTACAGAGCCTGGAAAATACTGCGTAAAGCAAGATCTTGTCTATAATGGAAGTGGTGCTGCAATTACAGTTACAGCAAATAACGTTACTATCAACTTTCACAACCATAGCCTTACCCTTAACAACGCAAGCGCTCAAGGGGTACTTGTTGAGAGCCTAACTTCAACTCCAGTAAGAGAGTTTGTTCTAGAAAACGACATCATCCAAGGTGCATTACTCTTTAAAACAGCAACAAGTGCTGCTGTGTCGCTTGTGAATGTTGATAAGGCAACACTTCGTAATATCTATACCTTTAACACAACAAAGGGTGTTGAAATTCAAAATTCAACTGATGTTCTTGTTGAGAATTCCTTGCTAAGTAACCATGAGGGCGTTTCTGTTCCCACAACAGCGAGTATTGGTGCAGGGATACTTATAGATTCATCAATAAGCGTTACATTAGATGGATGTGACTTTGAAGGCGCGGGACTTTCCCCAGTAACAAATCTTAATGAAGCGTCGAATGCTCTACTTGTTCAAGGCGCATCGCAAGATATCTTAGTAAAAAATTGTACCTTCAACAACTGGTTAAATACATTCACACTCAGTCAGGTAACAGGTATAGTAGTTGAAAATTGCCAAGCTATTGCTTCGGGTGTTTCTACAAGCAATATCCTTGAAGTTGGCTCTACAACTACAGCTGCATCTGATGTTACAATTCGTAACTCTACCTTTACGCAAGAATCTCAGGTTCCAGGCTTTGATGGGCTCTTTTTCATCAATGGTTCTGGAGCACTCTTGGAGAATGTAATTGTTGACGTAACTACTACGAATGACGGCAACGTAAACCCCTACTTTCCTGGAGCAATACACATTGGCTGTGCTGTGAATGGCCATGTAAGCTGCGGGCCTCCATACCTTGCCTTTAGCGACCTTTTAGCAAAAAATGTCATCGTAAGAGGAAGTAATCAGTATGGTCTTTTAGTAGAAAATGGCTCCTATATCACTTTTGTTGACAGCCAGTTTACTGGTGCATCACTTGCCAATGTCTTCTTAGATGGTGGTATAAATGGTAATAACGTAAGCACCTTCGGGGCCTATGGCTGCATTATCAAGAATTCTACTATCAATAATGCTGTAGGAAGTGGCGCTGGTACCGGCGTTGGCGTTCTCATAAACGCCGGCGCTAACACAAATGCTATTGTAAACTGCGATGTAAGTAACAATGGTGAAGATGGCATTGTTGTTTCGCAGTATGCTTTGAATAACCTCCTCAATGGCAACAGCGTCTTTGACAATGGCAATTACGGTATTCACAACTTAGAAGCTACTACAATGACCTATTTCAATACGAGCTGTAACAATGCTGCTGGCTTAAACTGCAATGGTGTAACACCTTCTCAGCTGCCAGGAACTACTGAAGTCGCAGGCTCTAACATATGCTGTTCTCCATAATATGAGGAAAAACTTTATGAATTCATCCATGCCTCGCACACTATGCCTCCTAACTCTGTTGTTAGGGGGATGTACAACGCTTTTTGCGTCAAGTTCATCTGGCCACAAGACGTGCAACATGAAGCAGGAAATTAGTGAGTTTGACTCAGAATTTGACAGCTTGTGCGAAGATATTCTTGATGAGCTTACTCAAGTGGAAGAGTTCATAGATACACACTTCCCCTGTGATGCTGAACATCCTATAGATCAGGTGCCTGTCGTAATTAACGTACCTGGTAAATACTGCGTTACAAGGGACTTGCTCTATCAGGGAGCAGGTGCAGCTATAACAGTTGTTGCTGATAACGTCTCTCTTAACTTTCATAACCATGACCTCGTACTGACAAATACAGCAAGTCAAGGTGTAGTCGTGCAAAATGCAAGTGAGTTCTTGCTTGAAAATGATGCTATAATAGCAGAGACAATCTGCAAATCAGATTCAAGCGTTGCCGTACACCTTATCAATGTACAAAAGGCAACGATCCGCAATATCTTTACGGCAAAGACCACAAAAGGTATTTGGATTGAAAACTCTACTGATGTGCTTGTAGAGAACTCCCATTTTGAATCTCACGAAGGTGCTGTACAGTTTGTCTTTCCAAGTCCAGCAACGCTTGCAGGCACTGGCACAGGAGCTGGTGTTTGGATAAATAATTCTATGGGTGTTGAGATGAACTTCTGCACCTTTGTTGGAGCTGACTGCCCTTTTGATGCAGCAAGAACAGGCTTTGGGCTGCAGGTCGAGCAAAATTCTAAGAATATCATGCTTGCAAATAGCACCTTCACTAACTTGATCGGCTCGATACATGCCGTGAGTGTTACTAATATGCTCATTGATAGCTGTGTAGCTGTAAACTCCCCTAATTCTACCCTCAACGTTGTTCAGCTTGGCAGCTGTACTGCTGGAGAGAGCGCAAATGACGTCATCATCAGAAATTCCAACTTTATTTATACGGGCGCCTTGCCTGGAGTTGACGGTATTCTTTTAGCATCAGGGG
>JAYRNE010000345.1:0-3796 GCA_041912355.1 Chlamydiales bacterium | reverse complement strand
TACACCACCCCCCCCCCCCTCCACCCCTGCCCGTGGGCCTCGCCCGGCCACTATACCCGGGGGGCGGGGGGGGGCAGTCGGATAGGTATTATCTTTCCTCTTGGGCCATTTTTCTTACTTAGTCTTCCTAGCTCATTCGTGTATATATAAAAAATATTAATTTGATATACTAAGGTTTGGAGGGTTAGCCATGTCTATACAGGATTACTCTAGTGTTTTACGCACTCTTGAAGAGGGTGGCACACTCAATGTTACGAGCTCCGGCACCCTTATAGGGGTTGAAAAGCGCACACAAGATGCCTATAACAGTGTTGAAGCTGAGCTTGAAGTTACAGGCAAAGTCTTTGAAACAATTGCAAATAAACTCACCGTACTTGATGCAATAAAAGATGCTGAAGTTATTGAAACCCTTCGTCAAATAGCTGATTATCAAGAGCTTATGTTTGGTTGCGAAGAGGCCCAGCTTGACGCGTTAGATAAAGGCGAAAATATTTCTGAGCCCTCTAAAGAATCAATGCTCCATAGGCAGCAAGCCCATAAACAGCTAAAAAGTCTTGCCGAAAAGCAGTTTAAGCGAATGGAGGGGCTTTTTGAGGCGAAATCGTCCCCTGTCAAAATGGCTCATTTGCACGATGTTGCGATGAAAGAGGGGGTCAAGGAAAAAAAGGTAAAGGATGCAATACGCCACCTCAGCGCAAAAAGCCCTTCACTTTTTAGGCTTGATATCGAAAATGACGTAGAAAGCACTAAAAAAATTGATAAAATGCTCAAAATCCTCTGCTCGCAAAAAGCACACGAGTTTGCCGATAACTTTGGCGATTGTGAAGCCGGGAAAGGCCTTGGAGGGCAAGCGGCCATCGTAGCTTCAGACTTAGGGCGACTTGTAGTTGAAAAGCGATCATCATCTCTTGCAAGACTGCTCTTTTCAGAGCTCGTCTTAGGTGCAAAAGAGGGCAAAATAGATCAAAAACAGTTAGAGTCGCTTCTTGTAAAAGTAGCTGAGGGCTCTATTACTGGAATGCCCCAGCAGCTAGCAACATCGCGCCTTCTTAATTCCTTTTTAACAGTTGCCAAGGAAAAGTCTTGGGAGCGGCTTGAGCACATTGCAGTAACTCCTAAAGAGCAGCTTCGTCCTGAAGATCACAAAGTTAAGGATGCCATAACAAAAGTAGAGCAGAAAAAAGAGCTATCTAAAGAAGAAACCATACAGTATCTCAAGAGAAAATATAAGCAGAATATCGAACATACCTATCCAAAGGCCCTTGTTCGTACTGCAAAAGTGCACTTTTCTAATCCACGTTCTAGAGCTGCGGGATTTAAAAAACTTACCTCACAAACAACACAAATGCCGGCGAAGCTCAAGGTATTAGACGCCATCGGAATGCTCAATCCAGATGGAATATTAGGTGACTACGTCAGGCATTTTTCGCGGCGTAAAAAGAGTCCGTAGTGGTTCCCATTAGCAAAGCTAGCGCTCAAGGGCTTCAAAGCGAATGCAGTAGTACTGGAAGATCTCTTCGGTAAGCTCTTCTGCTTTTTGAGTGTATATGTCGTGTGTCGATTTGCCACAAAAAAGGGCAATTTCGCCTTGGAGAACCTTTTTTAAGTGGTTGTAGAGGGTGGTTTCATCGAGCTCTCTTAGTTCGTGGATGAATATAAGCTGCTGACGAAGAAGTGACGTTATGAGCATGCGCTCGAAGTGGTTTAAGTCTTTTGGCTCGAAGTTTAGGTGCTCTGACAGCTGCATGAGGTAGATACTCGTGCAGGCTTTTGTTATAGGGCTCTTTTCGTGGATGATCTTGGCGCACTCTTCATAGGGGTTTTCAGCAATCTTAGGGTTGTGTTTAATGAGCCACTCTTCTTGTAGCCTCTCTATGGCAGACTCAATTGCTAAGTGATTAAAAGTAGCATCGGGCACTCCTGCAGCCATTCCGATTGCCCTATGTAACTCCATGACATCTCGAGCAAGCTCACCCTCTAAAAGCGCCTTTTTGGCATGTAAAAGCCTTTTAGCCTTCTCGTAGGTGGGGCCAAAGGCTGCAAGCTCTTCTGCTACGAGCTGCTTTTCAGCGATGAGCCGCTGAAATTTAGGGCACATCTGTGGACGTAGCATGCTGCTTGGTAGCATCTTTTCTGAAAAGGCAATGATACCGAGATACTGTGAGGGGTGGGGAAAGCCTGTGTGGTAGATCGAGCTTGTTCTCTGAAAGCTTCCACGTATTGGGGAAATAAGTTCTGGGTGAAATGTATCGCGAGAAAATGCCCCTTTAATAGTTACCTTTACACCTGGGAAAACAGTGATAGTCTGTTCAAGCAGCACTTCGTTATCGTGGAGTAAATAGGCTCCTTCAATACGCGTACAGGTGATTTCTGTTTCGTGGATAAGCGTAAGAGCCTCATTGATAGTGATGGGGAAGTCGCTTTGGTTGAGAAGCAGTGTGAGGGCTTTTACTCGGAAAAGATCAACTTCATACTGCTTTACTTCTTGAGAATCACTTGCCCGCTGGACAGCTTGTAGGGCACTTAATATCTTTCCCGATGTCTCTTCCTTTGAGAAGGTAATTTTATGCTTTAAATCTTCTTCTGTAGAAAACTGGATGTGAACGGGTAGGTAGATCTCGTCACGAATCTGCGCTTCTGGAAAACCTGCAAACTTTTTGAAAAACTGCTTTAGAATATCGCTTAAAGATTTTGGAGGGCTATTTGATTTGCGGACTACTTCGTTGTAGGTCTTAGCAGTCTCCAGCATGCGCTTTGCAAGTTCTTGCTCGTCAGTTGATCCTTTTTGCATTTGCCATATGGCAGAAGTATATACCTTTAGTACATCTAGAGATTCTTCTAACGAGCCATCTATCGCCTCTTCTTTTTGCTCGTTAAAGAGGCGCACATTCTCTATAGCCTGTGCTAAGTTTTGCTTCATTCAGCCTTGGCAGCCTTTTTGGCGTTATGTGGTTGCAATAAAAGCTCGCGCTCACGTTCTGAAAGCTCGCGAAAATGGCCTTCAGGTAAGCCTCCGAGTACTAAATCACCAATACGTATGCGGCATAGGGTGACAGTGTTAAGGCCTGCTTTTTCTACAAGGCGCCTTACCTCGCGCTTTCGTCCATCGCATATAACTATCTTTAATGTGCCTCTACGCACCTTCACAACTTTCTTTGGCTTTACATAAGCCCCTTCTATCCACATTCCCTCAGCAATGGTGACAAGGTGTTCATGCTGAATTTCTTTGTCTACCTTAACTAAATACTCCTTAGGGATTTTTTTGGATGGGTGCATGATGTTATTGGCAAAGTCACCATCGTTTGTAATGATGATAAGGCCAGATGTATCTCTATCTAAGCGTCCAACTGTATAGAGGCGATGGCTTGTCGGCCCGAGAAGGTCGATAGCCCGCTTTTTTCCAGGAGCGTTTGTGCATATAAAGCCAGCGGGTTTATGTAAGAGATAGTATACCTTGCTTTCAGCCCGAATGCGTCTGCCTTCAAATACCACTACATCGCGCTCTAGGTCGCACATAGTTTGTGGCACAAGCACTACCTTGCCATTTACGGTAACTGCCCCTTGAAAAATAAGTTCTTCTGCCGCTCGTCTTGATGCTATGCCTGCTTGAGCTAATGCTTTACTAAGTCGCTGAGTACTCACGAAATTACGCCTCTATAAAAATGTTTAACAGTATTATACCATAAAGGAGAACAGGACAAAAGGACATAAAGGACCAAAAGGACGAAGGACTGACAGGGTGTCTGTTGTTTGACTGTACTAGGGAATAAACCATCGGGCACGGGCTCGGGCACGG
>JAYRNE010000344.1:0-6313 GCA_041912355.1 Chlamydiales bacterium | reverse complement strand
GTCCTTCCTGCGGCACTAAAGGTCAGTTTTCAGAGCCTATGGAATTTAAGCTGATGTTCGAAACGCAGATGGGTGCTAATGCGGATGACGCCATGACACTGTGGCTCAGGCCAGAGACTGCCCAAGGCATCTTTGTAAACTTCACTAACGTCTGCCAGACATCCAGAGTAAAAATACCCTTTGGTATAGCCCAGATTGGCAAAAGCTTTAGAAACGAAGTAACAACAAAAGCCTTTATCTTCCGCACTCGCGAATTCGAGCAGGCTGAAGTTGAATTTTTCTGCGAACCAGGAACCGATAATGAATGGTGGGAACACTGGAAGAAAGAGCGCTATAACTGGTACTTAAACCTTGGCATCAAAAAAGAAAACATCCGCCTTCGCGAACATGAAAAGGATGAACTTGCCCACTACGCAAAAGGCTGTGTTGACGTAGAATACCGCTTCCCCTTTGGAACCGGCGACTGGCAAGAGCTTGAAGGCATTGCAAGTAGAAGCGACTATGACCTTCGTCAGCACCAGCGCGGCATGAGAACAGTCACCCAGTGGAATGAATCGGGCAAAAACACCATCAAGGTGAAACTTGCAGAAGAAGCTGAAGACTATCAAAATGGCCCCCTCTCCTACTATGACGAAGAAAAGAAGGCTCGCTATATCCCATACGTAATAGAACCAAGCGCAGGCATAGACCGTAGTACTCTAGCCTTTTTAGTGGACGCCTACGACGAAGAAGAAGTTGGCGGCGAAATAAGAAGCGTAATGCGCTTTCACCACTCTTTAGCACCAATAAAAGTTGCTGTCTTCCCTCTCGTTAAAAAAGATGGCATGCCAGAAACGGCCTACGCAATCCACAAAGACTTGCAGAAAAACTTTGCCTGCTTTTACGATGAAAAGAGCGCAGTTGGTAGACGCTACAGACGTCAAGATGAAGCAGGAACCCCTTTCTGCATTACAGTAGACGGCCAAACGCATGAAGATGGCACAGTCACCGTACGCGAGCGCGATTCTATGAAGCAGACACGGGTAAATAAAAACCAGCTTAAGCAGTATCTAAGAGATCAATTTGATTAGGTAAAGTTATGTTTCGAGCAGATACAATACATGGCTACTTTCCACATGTGCCGGTACAGTTTCATGTACCGTTTATTGAAAGGCCAGCAAGAACACTTTTTCATAGGATTGTAAAAGTGGTTCAAGCTATCTTTGTTGCAATTAAAAATTTTATTTTTAACCACACACAGCAAAGCGTCCATACAGGGGCCTATCACGTCTCATATAAAGCACCAACGTTGACTGCTGATGCAAAAAAACCCTACGTCATCCTAGCACTTGATGGCGGAGGCGTGCGTGGCAAAATCACTCTTGCAGCTTTAAAGATGATCGAAGAGATTCTTGGCACGAACATAATTAACCTTGTAGACTGTATCGCTGGCGTTTCTACTGGCGGCATAATAGCCGCTGCACTTTCTGTTCCTAAACCCGATAATCCAAAAGAAGCCCGTTTTACAGCTAAAGATGTAGATAACCTCTACAACACATTTGCCGAACAGATTTTTGTTGATTCTTGGTTTGATTCACTAAATCCACTTTCTGGGATACTAAAAAATAAATATCCAAGCCCACGCCCCGTTATAGAAAGCATAGTTGGCAATGTTCCCCTTACTGCAAGCATTGCCAAAAACCTGCTTATTACAAGTTTTGACGTGATTTCAGAAAACGTTGTCTGCTTTGGAAATAAAGGGTTAGTAGGCAACGAGCTTCCTGATTGCTGTATGGCCACCTCAGAAAATGCGACCTTCTTGGATGCACTAGAAGCAACATCTGCAGCGCCGACCTACTTTCCCTCTAAGGTATTTGAGCAGTATAACCTCGTTGATGGCGGTGTTGCAGTAAATAATCCTGCACAAATCGCCACACTACTAGCCATGAACGGAGAAGCAAAAGAGCGCCCAATTCTTATTATATCCCTTGGGACTGGCAAAGCTGAAAGCGACAGCATAGATTCAAGAGAAAGCCTTCGCTGGGGCCTTGTACCGTGGATAAAACGCATCGTCAACGTTATCATGGGAGCTGCAAATTCACAGGTTAATTCCCAGCTTAAGCTGCTATCAAAAATCAACCCTAACATTAGTTATGTACGCTGGCAGGTAAAGCTCAAAAATGACAAAGAGGCCCAAATGGATAGAGCCGACCCTGCACACCTTAAATGGCTTGAAAACTATGGGACAGAGTGCTTTAGGCACTTTTTAAACAACGGCGGAAACGAACAAATTATTGCCCCCCTCGAAGCCATAAAACAAGCCCTGGAGGGTGCCTAGGTAATAGTCCTCGCAACCAGCAGAATAACCATAAACACTAAATCTCCAGAACTTCAAGCTTGTTTTCTACCAAAAGGGTTTGTAGAAGCGTTAACATGTTTTTGTAATCGCCTGTAACAAGCTCATATTCGGGATCTAGAGCTTGAAGGGCATTAAGGGATGCGTTAGCTTCGTCATTATTACCACCCACAAAGTGGTTTAAGGCCATATCAATATAGTAACAAGCAGCCTCTTCATTTTTACCTTCACCAAGTAACTCTTCTATAACTTCGTCTTCGGATTGCAAGCCCATTACTTTAAGAACATTTTTTACTGCGCGAAGTTTAGGGAGCTTTTCTTGATAACAATCTTGTAGTTGCAATAAAGCATTTTGCAGAACGCCCCTCTCTTGCAGCCTCATACTCACGACTACTTGAGGTTTAGGGCAGATTGGTAGCCTGGTACATAAATCCTGAGCTGGCTCAAAGAGTGATTTTTCAATAAGCGCATCAACTACAGCATGGCATGCGCGCTTTTGCTTTCGAGCCTGCTCATTTTGAAGAAGCGTCAAACATTCTGCCTTTACAAATGGAATAAGCGAGCTTTCGACTAGAAATTCCCTTTGGGAATGAAGATAACGCTCAAATTTTGATTCAGATTCGCAAACAGCCATAATTTTCTTGTACTCTCCTAACCTCTCTTCAGGAAACTGCAAAATTTTTGCGCATGTAAAAAGTAGGCTCCTTGGATTAAGCTCTTCTGCCTGGCTAAAGAAATAGTCTCCTTTTACGTGGCCATGTTTCTTGAGATAAAAAAACGCGTGAAGTGAAAGTAAAAAGAGCACCCCACGAGGTGCATTACCGCCTTGTAATTTATCATAAATAAATTTATAAATTTGATGCACTCGTGCATCCTCTATAGTACAGGCAATATCTAAAGCTACCTCCAAATGATAGAGCGATACACTACTAAAGCTTGTACAGATGTTATTATGAAATTCCCCACCTTCATCGCCAGCTTCCTTTGAAGCACGAAGAGCAGAAACAACCCCTTCAGACGTGGAAGGCACATCAGTTTTATAAGGCAAAAATTGAGTATTTGAAAAAAGCCGGTTAAAGTTTTCTTCCCACTTTGTTAACAAAGGTATTTGCTGATATTCATCAAAAAGCTCTTGCATTTGCGTCTGAAACGGGCGAACCATTTGGAGGTCATATGCCCTTAAAAGGGCACCTCGTGCATTATTATATTGCTCCTCTTTACAACACCTCTCTAACTCTTTGATGCATGCTTCTAAAGCTGGATTTACACTCTTACGAAGCGCCTCTTTTATAGCCCTAAGAGAGCGTTCAAACTCGTCCCCTTTAAAAAAGGGAGCAAAACTATCACTAGAAGTAATGCCATTATGGAATTGAAACCAGTGATCATAAAGCTCTATAACACATTTTTGTAACTCAGTTATACGAACATGCCCATATGATTGCAAAAAGGCCTTTTCAGCTTCCTCATACTCTTGGGCCGTTACATGTTCTAGAACTTTTACAAGAAGATCGTGCACCTCACGGTTAGGAGGCCTTTTCTTTATAGACTCTATCCGTGGAACAAAATGATCTGATAAAAAAAATGGCCTTGTATCACGTTTTTTCCCATTGATATCTGCCGCAAATTGAGAAATAAATGACTCAACGCCTCCTCTTGAGCGAGAAGCCTCTTCAAGCGTACATTTTATCGTATAATATTCTCGTTCTTGGCCACAAATAGTACTAGCAAGCTTTTGATACAATAAGTACCGCCTCTCAACATCATCAGGACGATAACAGGCTAAAGCTAATGCATGGGCAACAAAACTTCCATCAGCATCTAGCTTATTCGAAAATAGACGTTTAAACTCTTCCTGAGAAGCATCATCCTGACCCTGAAAGTAAAGATGTCCATGAAGAATAAGCTGTCTTACACGCTCTTCACTTGCCTGTGTTCTTTGAAAATACCTCAAAAGATTCTTATAAAGCCTACCCGCTTCTGGAGATTTACATAAACAGGCCGCAAAAAGCTCTTTTTCAAGATAATACCCTTCATTTTTGTTGTTTCTTGCAAGCGTTGAAAAGAGCTCAAGTGCCTGTTCAGGCTTTTTAATAAATAACAAAAATTCAGCATAAAGTTCCGCAATCTCTACCGCCCCTTTACGTTCGATGTAAGCTTTATGAATATAGTAGTAGGCACTACTTAAGGCATCATCTTGCAAAGCATCACAAAAGGCTTGAAGGCTTACTCCCTTAGCTAAGAGGGCATTTTTAGCCTCGCTATTAGCGACCTTTGGTTGAGAGAAGAGAAGCTTTGTCCCTTTAATCGTTGGAATATATCCCTTTGCAAGTAGCCAACGAACTTTTTTTGCACCAAAAAGTACGACATCATCGGGTAATGAGATCGGAAAAATGAGAGGATATTCACCTTTAGTGCCGGCCACCACATCCACAACGCTCGCACGAGTTTTCGTAAAAAGAAACTGTTTTGTAAGGGTGCACGCGCAGGCTACATAATCTGGATGGTCAACTTGAAAGTAAACCCACTCTCCAAAATGGGCGTAAGAAGCTACACTGCTGAGTTCGAATGCTTTTCTTCTTGCACTAAGTACATTACGTAGCTGCTCATGAAGAGTTGTACTTACTTTAAGTCCTGATGCCCTTGTAAACAGATAAATAAGCTTTTTCTCATCAGAACTATAGGCCCCATAGCCTATCCGCTCTATTTCTTTTAGGCAGTTTGAAATATTAGTTGCGCCTTCAGCCTTTAGAAGCTCAAGATAGAGCTTTGCCGCTTCCGGAATTCTATTTTGCTCCTCTAGGCACTTTGCAAGGCTGCTACCTATTCTGAACTGCATTTTAGCCAAGATAGAGTCACTATCCACCACGCACTCTTTTTCTTTTATAATTTGGGCATAGAGTGTTCTAGCCACTAATTCAGCTCTTGCCCATTGACCACGTTCACAGTAGGGCCATATGAGCTTATCTAACCATTCTTTTGCCACCCCTCCCCTCACAAGCTCTCTTTTATATCTCTTAACAGATTGCTCTTGCATCTCACGTGCTAAAACCACAGTTTGGCTATTTTCTAATGGTTGAGACTCTTCCTGTTTTCGTGGTCGTTCTTGAGAGCCTCTAGAAAATCCAATGCGAGTTAACCCTGGCGATGAAGGAGCAGAAGAGGTGGATCGTTCCCATGCCAATTTGGGTGGAGTAATAAGAGGAAAAATTGGGTCATTTACCTCTTGATTAATCTTTCGAGCCGCTTTATAGTAGCTATGAGCTATTTTACTTGTTTTATCCCTACATCCTAAATAGCCTGTGAGGTAGCAGTGCAGTGTTCTTGCCCCTGAGCATCTTAGCTGTGGAATAAGCTATAAGAATTTTTCGTTTGCAGGATCGCATCTCAGCGCTTTTTCAAAGAAGAGAACAGACTCGTCAGATCCAGTTACATGGTCACTTAATTCAAGATATAAATCTAAGGCTTGCCGATCATTAAGAAAAGCGAGCAAGTCGGCATAGAGCTCTTTAAAGATAAACCCCTTACTCGTGAGGTCATAAAGCTTTTCAATAAGAAATTTAGCGAGATCAAAACGGCTCTCCCGTAAGTTTTTGCGCAGCTCTTCCAAAAGGGTAAATATCAGCGCTACCCTCAATTTAAAGTCACCTGGCTCAACAGTGAAGGTAAGCACATACCAATCACTTGTTTCATCTTTTTGGCCTGTCTTCATAAATTTGCTAAGCTTTTTAGTAATAGCATCACATTGTCGCAAAAGCCCCTGAACAAAAAGGCTACTGCCCCCCTCTTGTATAAATGTCATCTTCTGCAAGTTGCCGCTCCCAACAAGCTGAGGGATAGAGCCTTTTTCAAAAAACCAGAGCACCGCTCTTTTTGTATAGAGTGCCGTCTCAAGTGGCATATCAGCGGGAAAATAGGAGATTTTAAGTGGATAAGTCGATTTACGTGGAGTGTTTGCATCAGCTGGATAGGCATTCCAAG
>JAYRNE010000343.1:0-6790 GCA_041912355.1 Chlamydiales bacterium | reverse complement strand
TACCAAGAAAAGGAAAATGAAGCTAGAGCCACTATCGCTCTTGCACAAGGCAATCCTTAAAGAGCCCCTTGGGGCTAGCGGCCTCTTTCTTTCGGAATACAGCTTTGGCTGCCTTTATCTCTTCCGTAAAGCCCATAAATATGAAGTATGTCTTGAGGGGCCCTTATGCATTAAGGGAATGACTTATGATGGCTTTTCATTTTATATGCCAACAAGCCTAAAGTCTTTCCAGGAGCTTCTCGCGAATGATGCCTTTACCCACATCTACCCGATTCCAGAAGAGTGGCTTATACACGTTGACGAGGCAAAATGGGCTATATCATTTAACGATGCCGATAGTGACTACCTCTACGAGACTCAGCAGCTTGCTCACTATAGCGGCAGGCACCTAGCCAAAAAGCGTAACCTCGTACACCAGTTTGAAGAGCGATATAAAGCTGAAGCCTTTAGTCTGACTAAAGAGCGGATGGAAGACGCTCTTACGATACTAAAAATCTGGCAAAATGCCCCGAATGAAGAGGCTGACATTGCCGCCACTAAAGAGGCTTTAGAGCTAGTCGAAGAGCTTACTCTCGAAGGCAAAATCTACTATGTAGAATCAAAGCCGGTTGGGTTTTTGTTAGGGGAGGGTATAGGCGGCAAGGCCTTTGTCGTCCACTTTGCAAAAGCTGATATCGCCTATAAAGGTGTATACCAGTACCTTTACCAATCGTTTTCACAAACATTAGAAAAGCGCTATAGCATAATCAACATGGAGCAGGACCTTGGCCGCGAGGAGCTTCGCCATGCCAAGCACTCGTATCATCCAATCCAGCTAGCTAAGAAGTATCGTCTTATAAGGAAAGCTTAAGAATTTTTAACGCTTGCTTCGTTGAGGAGTAACTCGATGATAGGTTCATCAGGAGCGGGAAATCTGTAGCTTGTAAGTTCTTCTGGCCTAACCCACGCCATTTCAGAATGGTCGTATAGGGTGATTGTGCCTGTATAGGAGGTTACTTTAAAAAATACAAGCTCCCACACGGTCTCTTTGTGTGTGAAGGTGGTGGAGCTAAAGTATTTGCCAATAGCTGCATCAATTCCAAGCTCTTCAAAGAGCTCGCGTTTTAGGCATTCTTCAAGCGTTTCACCCTCTTCAAGCTTGCCTCCTGGAAATTCCCATAAACCCTGTAGTGGATCATCTTTTGCCCGACGGGCAATGAAGATTCTGCCATCTTGCTCGATGATGGCAGCCGCTATTTTCCTCAAGTAGCCTCCACAGCCTTTTTGCGATTTTTCCAGAGGTAGATTGGAAGGCCTGCTAGGGTGATAAGGCTAGCAAGGGCAACCATCTTAAGGCCTGATGAGTAAAGGGCCCACGTGCAAAAACTTAAGGCACCTGTTCCTATAAACATCTCTGTAACTCCCTTTTTCCAGAAAAGCTTAATGTAGCTTAATACAGAAAGTACGTACACAAAGAGAAAGGCTGTTACTGAAACATCGATGATAAAGGTTACCTGCTCGATAAGGTCGGCGTTAAGTGTTACAAGAAGCACCGGCACCATGCCAAGAGATGAGAGTATAAGACCCCACTTTGGCGCACCTTTTGCATTTTTGACGGTGAAAATTTTTGGTAGGTGGCCATCGGATGCCGCTCCAAGGGCAATTTGGCCACTTGTTAGCATCCATGCATTCAATGTGCCAAGGCAGACTATTGATGCTGCAAGCGAGATAATGAGGTACCAGTTGCCCCCGAAGATAATTTGAGCGGCATCAGCAAATGGTGCTTTTGACTGTGCAAGGTTTTCAGGAGCTACTACGCCCATAATGACAATGCTTGAGATAATGTAGACAATAGCAACTAAAAGCGTGCCTGTAATGATGGCTCTTGGAATAGTTTTCTTAGGGTTTTCTACAGAATCTGCCGGCGTTGTAGCGCATTCAACCCCAATAAAGCCCCAGAGGGTTAGAAGGGCAGCTGCGTTCAAGACGCTGAGGTTTGATTCTGTCGTGGGGTTAAAGGGCACAAAGTGACTTGTGTTAAAGTACCATAAGCCAAAGAGAGGTACGATCACAAGGGGTAAAAGCTTTAAGACGGTAAAGACAAACTCCACACGTCCTGCTGAGCGTACGCCCATCAGGTTAAGACCAGTGATAAGTGCTAAAAAGGAAATTTCTAAAATAAAGTTTTGAATAGGAGAGAGGTTACCCAAAAGCGGACTTAGATAGCTTACCACAGAAATAACGACCATCGGGGTGCTTAGCCAGGATATTACCCAGTAGGTCCAGGCAGAAAAGAAGCCAAACGTTCTTCCAAAGGCTGTTTCGATAAAGGTGTGGGGTCCACCTGTTTTTGGCATTTCAGCTGCAAGGCGGGCGAATATGAAGGCTAAAAACATGGCGCCAGTCGCGGTAATAAGCCAGCAGCTTTGGCCTATGGCACCAAATGCGGCCATACTTGCCGGTAGCAAAAATATTCCTGTTCCGATTTGACTTCCGGCTACGAGCGATGTCACCTGCCAGAAGCCCATTTTTCTTTGTGCTTCCATTTTATAAAGTATACTTTTATTTTTGATTATAATACTTTAGAGAGGGGTTTCTAGTCAACAAAAAAGGGATTACCAGGGAGAAGTTTATTGCAATTTAAGCAGCAAGTATTTGTAATATTTCGGATATGTATGACCTTATTGTAGTTGGCGGGGGCGCCGCCGGCTTTTTTGCAGCCATCACAGCCCAGGGTTTAGGCCAAAAAGTAGCCATTTTAGAAAAGACAAGGCAGCCGCTTGCCAAGGTGCGAATATCTGGTGGGGGGCGATGCAATGTTACCCATGCGTGCTTTGATCCTGCCCGTCTTGTAACCTTTTACCCGCGCGGGTCAAAGGAGCTTCGTGGGCCTTTTACTAGGTTTCAGCCTGCCGACACAATACGCTGGTTTGAAGAGCGTAATGTAAAGCTTAAAACAGAAGCTGATGGCAGGATGTTTCCCGTTACTGATAGTTCCCAGACTATTATAGACTGTCTCCAAGAAGAGCGTAAGAGAACGGGCGCTGAACTTATTTTAGAGGCAGATGTCGAAAAGATAGAACCTAGCTCTTCAGGATTTACTGTCCATTTAGCTAATAATACAACGATGCAGGCAAAGAGGATACTTCTTGCAACAGGGTCAAACCGGAAGGTCTTTACCTGGCTTGAAAGCCTTGGCCATACTATCATCCCTTGTGTGCCATCGCTCTTTACTTTCAACATCAAAGACTTTGGCCTAAAAGAGATAGCAGGCCTTAGCGTGCCAAATGGCTGTGTGAAAGTCTTAGGTGTTACGCAAAAGGGGCCACTTCTTATTACCCACTGGGGCTTTAGTGGCCCTTGTGTGCTTAAAGCATCGGCCTGGGGTGCAAGGCTGCTTCACGATGCTGGCTATAAAGCAGAGCTGAGCATTGACTGGCTTGCAGATCTTACGCCTCAAGAGAAGGAAAAGAAGCTTTTACAAGCAAAGCAAGAAAATGCCAAAAAGCAGCTGTCGACTTATTCCCCCTACGAACTTCCACAAAGGCTTTGGAAGGCACTTTTACTTAAAGCGGGTGTGGGTAGTGAAGATCGCTATGGAGAGCTCAGCAAAGAGACCATGCAGAAGCTTTTAGGGCACCTTTCGCAAGACCTCTACCACATAGAAGGGCAGACAACAAATAAAGAGGAGTTTGTAACATGCGGCGGCGTCTCTTTAGATGAAGTAAACTTCAAGACCATGGAAAGTAAGCGTATTAGCGGCCTCTATTTTGCGGGAGAGATCCTCAACATCGATGGTGTCACGGGCGGCTTCAACTTTCAAAATGCCTGGACGACGGGTTATATTGCCGGCCAAGTACCTCTTTAGGCTTTAATTTAGGAAAAGTATGCTCACGATTGCCATTAAAGGTCCTTCTATTGAAGAAGCTGAAAAACAGAATTTGGAAGCTTCTATTCACGCTGATCTTCTTGAGTGGCGGCTTGATTATTTTGAAAGCCTGTCGCTAGAGTCTCTACTTCCACTACGCAATAAATGCACAATTCCCACTATCTTTACGTTGCGGCCTCTATCGCAGGGTGGGGTCTCTGAGCTTAGCGAAGATATGCGGCTAAATAAGATTGAGGAGCTTTTAGAGCTTAAGCCTGCTTATATCGACCTTGAACATACGGTTCCTGAAGAGTTTATAGGCCATATTCGCGCCCGATATCCTGATATAAAGATTATCCGCACATTCCACGACTTTGAAAAGACGCCGGATAATCTAGAGGAGATTCTCCATAAGCTTATGTCGGTAAAGGCAGATGTCTATAAGCTTGCTTGCATGGCTCGATCTATGGTTGATACCTACGCTGTGATGGCATTGCAAAAAAAGGTCCCTTCAAACTGCTTGGTTATGACTATGGGCCCTACGGGGTATCTTAGCCGCATAGTAGCACCTGTTCATGGTCAAGGCTACACATATACATGTCTGCATAATAGCCTACAGGTGGCTCCTGGGCAGATTTCTGCAAAAGAGTTAGTCGATACCTATTCCTACAGAAGCCTTTCGACTACAACAAAGCTCTTTGGTCTTATCGGCCATCCAGTAGATAAAAGTGTAAGTAACTCAAGTCACAATGCTCTTATGCGCCATTTTGGGCTTGATGCTGTCTATATTAAAATGGATGTAGAGCCTCATGAACTTGGGCAGGCTATAAGATACCTCCAAAGGCTTGGCTTTTGCGGTGTAAGTGTGACTATACCTTTAAAAGAGCAGGTGATGAAGTACTGCACGAAGGTAACAGAAGAGGCTAAAAGGATAGGTGCTGTAAATACCCTCACCTTTAAAGATGGCGAAATTCTTGGCTCAAACACCGATGCCCTTGGAGCTCTTAATGCTCTAGAAATGCATACGCCGGTACTGGGAAAAAATGTTGTGCTTCTAGGGGCGGGAGGCGCCGCAAAAGCAATAGCCTATGAGCTTATCCAAAGAGGTGCACGTCTACACATTTGTAATCGCGATAAAGTACGAGCAGAAGATCTTGCTGCATCTTTCGGCTCTACAGCTAGCGGCCTTGATGAAGTGGGTAGCGCCTACGATATTATTATCAATGCCACAAGCAGCCTTTTGCCAATTGATCCTGCCTCTATTATTCCTGGCACTATAGCCATGGACATCCACACCCGGCCTAAAGAGACCGATTTCTTACAAGAAGCAAAGAAACGCTCCTGCCATATCGTCTATGGCTATGAAATGTTTATCCAGCAAGCCATTGGCCAATACAACACCTGGTTCCCTGGCCTTGATGCCAAAAAAGTAGAAAAGGTACTTGCCGACTCTGTTTTAAAGGTAGTTGGTTAAGAAAGGGTTCTTAAGCCCTTTTATTTTTGTTGGTATTGGCGTTCGTGGTTTTGGATGCCGCTAAGGCGGAAAGCACCCGTTTTGTGGGGCGGTATCTCTACAGTTGAGCCATCTTCGGGCAGACGGAAGTTGAAGAAGGATTCATATTGGCTGAGGGATAATGGTTCACGCTCGCTAAGCATAGTTTCGTGGTAGGTGGTGTGAAGGTGTTTTTGATAGCCAGGCATGATTATGCCGCTAAAAAATTCAGCTACACAGCCTGAGCCGTAGCTAAAAAAGCCTATACGCTTTGAAGATAAGTCTTCAGAAGACTGCTCAAGCAGTGACGCAAGGCCGATAAATAGGGCTGCAGTATAGCTATTACCTAAAGAGCGGCTGTATATAAAGCTTTTGTCAACGGCGCTAAGTGTCGGCTCTTTTCCAGATAGCTTACATAGTCGTTCGTGAGCTTTTTGTGCCATGCGTACGAAGGGGAGGTGATAGCAAAATCTGTAGTGATCATCAAATGTGCGGTTCGATTCAGCTGTGTAGGCATTCCAGCACTCCTCCAAAGCTTCTAAGTATACTTTTGTAGAGAATTTGCCATCTACAAAGGCAACGTCAGAGTAGTTTGGCCGCCAAAAGTCCATAACGTGTGAGGTGTAGACACCAACGGATGGCTCGATGGCAACAAGCTTTGGGTTTGCTGACACTACTATGCTGCATGATGCGCAGCCTTGTGTTGGCTCACCAGCCGTTTTCAGGCCATATCGTGCAATGTCTGTTGTGATGACAAGCACCTTTTTAGTAGGGTTTTGCTTTACGTATGATAAGGCAAGCTGTAGTCCAGCACATCCTGCATAGCAGGCCTGCTTAAGTTCAACTACACGGCATGTTTTAGAAAGGTTTAGCAGGTGATGCACCCAGATGCCTAAAGACTTTGACTGGTCAATGCCGGATTCTGTTGCCACAAGCACCATGCTTATCTCACTTGGGTCTATGCCAGTAAGTGCAGTCTTTGCACTATTTGCAGCAAGTGTGACTACATCTTCATCAGGCGGAGTGACAGACATATACTCTTGTCCAAGGCCAACCAAATACTTGTCAGGATCGATTCCACGCTCTTTCGCAAGAAGCTTAAGGTCAAGAAAGTAGCGGGCTGTATAAAAGCCAAGAGATTCAATTCCTATCATAAGCGTGCACCCTCGCTTGTAGGATGGTTCGTTTGGCGCTCAAGGCGCATATGGGTATGTACAAGTTCGCCTGGATTAGTCTGGGCTGCAAGTAGCGAAAGTTCCCCACAAAGGCATGTAGCTGCGGCAATAATGGCAAGGCGACGAGCATTTAGTGAATCTGGCCGAGCATCTTTACAGCCAAGTCTTTTTAAGTTTTCGTAGACAAAATCTAAATTTTTGCCCGCACCAACAGTGCCCACGATAATGTTTGGAATAGATACGCTAAAGTAAAGGGAGCCATCCTGCACTTCAGTG